>NC_022080.4:0-220000 GCF_000445995.2 Geobacillus genomosp. 3 | reverse complement strand
CGCAATATTTTTTAAAGAGAAACAAAATCTATTTTATCATTTTCATTTGTCTCTGTCAATGTTTTTTTATTTGAGTAAAATGCGGTCGAGAGGACTTGAACCTCCACGGGGTTGCCCCCACTAGGCCCTCAACCTAGCGCGTCTGCCATTCCGCCACGACCGCGTATTTAATTGAGTGCGGGTGGAGGGACTTGAACCCCCACGCCGTGAGGCGCCAGATCCTAAGTCTGGTGCGTCTGCCAATTCCGCCACACCCGCGAAATGGTGAGCCATGGAGGACTCGAACCTCCGACCCTCTGATTAAAAGTCAGATGCTCTACCTGCTGAGCTAATGGCTCATATTTTCAATAACACTCTGAGTATCGCTTTGCTCTACCTGCCCCCTTCCTCTACAAGCTTATTCGAGGAAGTCAAGTGCGTCGGGGCAACTCGTAGCCTATTCGACGATGCATCGCTCGTTGCTGAGCGAATGGCTCATATTTTCAATAACACTCTGAGTATCGCTTTGCTCTACCTGCCCCTTCCTCTGCAAGCTTATTCGAGGAAGTCAAGTGCGTCGGGGCAACTCGTAGCCTATTCGACGATGCATCGCTCGTTGCTGAGCGAATGGCTCATATTTTCAATAACACTCTGAGTATCGCTTTGCTCTACCTGCCCCTTCCTCTGCAAGCTTATTCGAGGAAGTCAAGTGCGTCGGGGCAACTCGTAGCCTATTCGACGATGCATCGCTCGTTGCTGAGCGAATGGTTCATAAAACTCCCACCGGGCTGGTCGCCCGAGGTATGTATTAATAATAAAAATGGCTGGGCCAGCTGGATTCGAACCAGCGCATCACGGAGTCAAAGTCCGTTGCCTTACCGCTTGGCTATGGCCCAGCGATTGGTGTAATGGCGGTCCCGACGGGACTCGAACCCGCGATCTCCTGCGTGACAGGCAGGCATGTTAACCACTACACTACGGGACCGTTCTCGCGGGGAATCCCCGCGCTGTAAATGACCCGTACGGGATTCGAACCCGTGTTACCGCCGTGAAAGGGCGGTGTCTTAACCACTTGACCAACGGGCCACGCGACTATTGAAAGTGGCGGAGAAGGCGGGATTTGAACCCGCGCGCCGTTAAGTCACGACCTAACGGTTTAGCAAACCGTCCCCTTCAGCCACTTGGGTACTTCTCCATACGATGGCTCCGCAAGTAGGATTCGAACCTACGACCTACCGGTTAACAGCCGGTTGCTCTACCGCTGAGCTATTGCGGAATAATGCAACCAAATCTTTATCCACTGTTTCGCAATCGACATTGTTTATTATATTGAGCTGTTGATTCTTTGTCAACATGTTTTTTGCTGTTTGTTTCATCGCCGTTTGGCGACGGCTTTTATAATTTAGCATATTTCCACTTCAATTGTCAACCTCTTTTTTGCAAAAGGTGATGCTGATGTCTTTTCGAAGAGGAAGTCCGCATGTCCGTGCCGTGATACAAGAACTCCATAAAAAGCTTCGTTTCCTTCGCGAGAAACACGTCGAATGTTCTTAAAAGGGTTCGGCATAAGCAAGGAAGCGTTCAACAGAGCTGACCTGTTAGTTTAAGTCGGCCATGGCAACGTCCGCAGACGTAGCGGGCGATGTTCATGCGCTTTTTTCGGGTGTACGTCAGGCCGCAAGATGTGCAAATGTATGTATAGATCGTTTTCGGCCTGTCTGTTTTTTGGCCGAGCGGGCGGCAATAACGAGGCGCGTCTACTTTTTTTAACAGCTCGCGGAAGTCGCGGTCGCGGTGGCGATATCCCTTTCCTTCCAAATGCAGATGGTAATGGCATAGTTCATGTTTAATGATAGCCACGAGTTCTTCTTCGCCGTACGTGTCGTAATGTTTTTTGTTTAACTCAATGTTATGAGTTTGCAACACGTAGCGCCCGCCGACGGTGCGGAGCCGAGGGTTGAAGGTAGCGGTATGGCGGAACGGCTTGCCAAATGTGCTCATAGAAATTTGTTCAACGAGTGTTTGCAACCGTGTTTGATCCATGGCGGGCGTCCTCCTCCATCTTTTTGGCACGAGACAATGTATAGCTACATATATTATATACTACCTTTCCGTTGTTAGGGGGGTGACTGCTTTGCCTACATGGCTGAAAAATCAGATGAGACGAGCCTATTATGAGAAAAATCGCGATCAAATTAAACTGTTAAACCAATGTTGGTTTTTTTATCGGAGAAGACACTGTTCGTGAAATGTGTTTGGGGCTGTCCCACTGTTTATTGAACAGTATGGGACAGCCCTTCCGTCTTATTCCGGCGGAAGCATCGATAATGAAATTCTCCCTTTCGCTGCGTCTACACTTTCTACCCACACTTTGACGACGTCGCCGACGGAGACGACATCAAGTGGATGGCGGACGTATTGTTTGCTCAGTTTGGAAATATGTACAAGCCCGTCCTGTTTGACGCCGATGTCGACAAAGGCGCCAAAGTCGACGACGTTGCGCACCGTTCCTTCGAGCTCCATGCCCGGCTTTAGATCTTCCATCTTCAAGACGTCTTTTCGCAATATCGGTTTCGGCAGCTCATCGCGCGGGTCGCGCTCCGGACGGCGCAAGGCATCGATGATGTCATGGAGCGTCAGTTCGCCGATGCCGAATTCAGCCGCCGCTGCTTTCACGTCGATGGCTTGGAGCGCTTGGCGAAGCTCATCGCTGCCGATGGCGGCGGCTGTAAATCCTAATTGTTGCAACAACTGCTTCACTTCCGCGTAGCGCTCAGGGTGAATTGGCGTGCGGTCAAGCGGCTCGTCGCCGTCGACAATGCGCAAAAACCCGATGCATTGCTCGTATGTTTTCGCCCCAAGACGCGGGATCGCTTTCAGCTCCTCGCGGCTGCGGAATTTTCCTTGCTCTTCACGGCGTTTGACAATGTTTTCCGACACCGTTTTCGTCAGTCCCGAGACGTATTGGAGCAACGAAACGGAGGCGGTGTTGACGTTGACACCCACTTGGTTGACGACCGTCTCCACGACGAAACGGAGCGACTCAGCCAACTTTTTTTGTGAGACGTCATGCTGGTATTGGCCGACGCCAACCGATTTCGGGTCAATCTTAACCAGTTCGGCGAGCGGGTCTTGGACGCGGCGGGCGATGGAGACCGCGCTCCGCTCTTCAACTTGCAAATCGGGAAACTCGGCGCGCGCAAGGTCGGAGGCTGAGTAGACGCTCGCCCCGGCTTCGTTGACGATGAGATAAAAGATGTCGCGCTCGACTTGCTTGAGCGTGTCAGCAACAAACTGCTCCGTCTCCCGCGATGCTGTGCCGTTGCCGATGGCGATCATATCCACATGATAGTCGTCAAGCAAACGAAGAAGCTTTGCCCTCGCTTCATCCTTTTTCTCTTGCGGCGGGTGCGGGTAAATGACATCAATACGAAGCAGCTTCCCTGTTTCATCAACGACAGCGAGCTTGCATCCCGTCCGGTAGGCCGGATCGACGCCGAGCACCGTTTTTCCTTTCAATGGCGGCTGAAGAAGCAGTTTGCGTAAATTCTCGGCAAAAATATGGATCGCCCGCTCTTCCGCCTTTTCTGTCAGCTCGTTGCGGATGTCGCGCTCAATGGCGGGCTCCATCAGCCGTTTGTATCCGTCTTCCACCGCTTCGGCCACGAGCCAGGCTGCTGGCGATAACTCATTGGCGACTGTTTTTTGCTGCAAATAGCGGATGATTTCTTCGGCAGGCGCTTGGACTGAGACGCGCAGCACGTCCTCTTTTTCGCCGCGGTTTAGCGCCAGGACGCGATGGGGAACGATTTTCGCCACCGGTTCTTCGTAGTCGTAATACATCTCGTATACGTTTTTTTCGTCCTTCTCCGGCGCCTTCGCGGTGGACACGATCGTCCCTTTCCGCCACGTCTGTTCCCGCACCCATTGACGAAGAGCAGCATCGTCGGCCACCCGCTCGGCGATGATGTCTTTCGCCCCTTGCAGCGCCTCGTCTGCCGTTGCGACCCCTTTTTCTGCGTCAATGAACACCCGAGCCTTCTCTTCCGGAACCGGGGCGGCAGGGCAAGCGAGAAGCCAATCGGCAAGCGGCTCAAGCCCTTTTTCTTTCGCGATCGTCGCCTTCGTGCGCCGCTTTTGCCGGTATGGGCGGTACAAATCTTCGACTTGCTGCAGTTTCGTGGCGCTTATAATCGCCTTTTTTAGCTCTTCGGTCAATTTCCCTTGCTCATCGATCAGCCGAATGACCTCTTCTTTCCGCTGCTCTAAATGCTGCAAATACTCCCAGCGCTCAAGCACCGCACGAATTTGCACTTCATCAAGCGCCCCGGTCATCTCTTTCCGGTAGCGAGCGATAAACGGGATGGTGTTGCCTTCTTGATGAAGTGTAATGACATTCTCGACTTGTTTCACCGCCAACTGTTGTTCGGCGGCAATGATTGAAATGAGCCGCTGTTCGTTCGCCAAGCGTTTCCCTCCCTTGTGTACGGCATAAAAAAAGAGCTACCTGTCCGCAGCTGCTTTGTGCACCTATATAAAAGCGGAAGGACAGACCGTTATGGCAGCCGATCTGCCCATCTTTGCCATTGGCGCGAAAATTCCATCATAACGCCCGGCGTCGCACGCCAATGCCGCTTCTCCTATCCGCCCGTTTGCCCTTGGCAAACAAAACATCGCTCCTCCTACTGTTTAACTCGCTAAAGCAGGGGGCTTCATACCACGGTGAACGACTCACCACTTAGCGAACGCTTGAAGTGGGGGCTTCTCCGTTCCACGGTGAACGCAACCTTTCATCTCCCTGAGCGTGACTTCGGGTCGTTCCCACCCTAGTCATCCGATGATTCGGAGTTCTTTCGCACCTCGGATCTTTTCCGCATGAAAGGCTTTGCTTGGTTTTCGCATTGGGTTTTCTCCATGCAACCCCCTCATCTCCCGTTCACAACGAACATGATCGAGACGGATTGTATCATGCGTTTTGACTGAAGCCAGCCGACATTCCTCTCCCACCTGCTCACTGGGCTGTGCCCCTCACGTTCCTTGAGGCGGGAGACTTCTTTTGGAAATTCGTTAAAAGTCGATCAGTCCTAAGCTGATTTGCAGCGCTTCATCGACTTTGTCCATCATCTCATCATCCAGGTGGGTGATTTTGTCAGTCAGCCGCTGCTTATCAATCGTACGGATTTGTTCAAGCAAAATGACCGAGTCCCGCTCAAACCCGTAGCGCTTCGCATCGATCTCGACATGGGTCGGCAGCTTCGCCTTCTGGATTTGCGCCGTGATCGCCGCCACAATAACCGTTGGACTGAAGCGATTGCCGATATCGTTTTGGATCACCAACACGGGGCGCACGCCGCCCTGCTCTGAGCCAACGACCGGGGAAAGGTCCGCAAAATAAACGTCGCCACGTTTGACAATCAAAGCATTACCCCCCGCTAACTAAGCGTTCAACGGTGTGGTCGGCCTCATATTCAGCATGAAACGCTTCAGAAGCAATAGATAAATTGATTTTGGCCATTTCCATGTAGCCTCGTCTCATCGCCTCGCGAATTTGCCGTTTTTTCCGCTCACGAATATACATTTTCGTCGCCTGATAAATGAGTTCATTGCGATTGCCGTTCTCCTGCTTCACAAGCCCGTCCAGTTCCGTCAGCAGCGACTGCGGCAAACGAACGATGATTTCCGTTGTTGCGCCAGATTCCGACACGAATCATACACCTCCACGAACTGCAGCCATTCATTGCTTCCATTTCATGATACCATTAAACAACGGCGCTGCAAAGTCATTTCTCCATTTTCTATCCTTTGTCTTCTGAAGCAGATTATGCACCGCTTCACCCGTGACAAACAGCATTTCTCAATTCCATTATACGCTTATTTCGGAAAAAAATACGGGGCACGCGGTAACTGATCGTACAAGGCACTTCATAATTAATCGTTCCCAAATGGCGGGCGACGTCATCGATGGAAATGGTTTCATCTCCCTGATGGCCAATGAGTGTCACCTTTGTGCCGATTGGCAACGGTTCAGGCAGGCGGATCATGCATTGATCCATGCAAATGCGCCCGACAATCGGCACCTTTTGTCCGTTCACAAGCACATGAAAATGTTGCAGGCGGCGCAGCCATCCGTCCGCATAGCCGATCGGGATCGTGCCGATCCACTCTTCCGCTTTTGCGGTATATGTTGCTCCGTAACTCACCTTTTCACCCGGTTGCAGCTTTTTCACGTGTACGAGGCGGCTATGGAGCGAGAATGCCTCCTTTAGTTCGTATGGAAGCAGCGGCTTGATGTCTGTCGACGGGGCGAGCCCATACATGGAAATGCCAAAGCGAACCATATTGAATGCCCGATCGGGGAAGCGGAGCGCCGCCGCGCTGTTGGCACAGTGAACGAGCGGCGGCCGCGCTGGCAGCCATTCAAGCATATGCAAAAAGCGGCTGTATTGATAAGAAAGATAGTCTGTGTTCAATTCATCGGCCGTCGCAAAATGCGTGTATGCACCTTCAAGGATAAAGCGGGGGTGGCGATTAATCAGCGTCATAATGCGCTTTGTCTCCTCCCCGTCTTTTACCCCAAGCCTTCCCATTCCGGTATCCATTTTTAAATGGAGGTAAACCGGGTCCGGACCGGTGTAAACAGATGACGCCTGTTCTAACCAATCGGCACGAAACACAGTTAGCGCAATACGATGTCGAGCGGCTAGCGCCACATCCATCGGCCGGGACGCCCCGAGCACTAAAATGGGTGCATTGACACCTTTTTTCCTTAAAGCGAGCGCCTCGTCCAAAAAAGCGACGGCTAAGTAGGAAGCGCCGGCTTCTAGCGCCGTTTCCGCTACTTGGGCGTCACCATGTCCGTAGGCATTCGCCTTTACAACGGCCATAACCCGCGTGCCATCCGGCAAAAAGCGGCGCAAATTCGCGACGTTGTCGTGAATGGCATCCAAGTCAATTTCCGCCCATGTATCCCGGTGAAAATCGTCCATCCTCTCTCGCTGCCTTTCTAATCACGCAAGTTTGAAAGCGTTTGAATCCGTGTTTATCCTTTCTTAGTTTACCACGTCTTTGACGAAGAAGAAATAGTTGAACGTCAGAAAAGCGCCTGAACACAACGGAAAAGGCTGGTTGCCTTGTTCCCGCTCATGAGACAGCCTATGCCGGCTGTTAGCACGCTGTTTTTAGATGGTGACACCGACTTCTATTCGTCCGGGTCTTGCGCGTCGAAAAAATAAGGCGGCTTTCCGCTCTGAAAGCGAAAAGGCGCGCCTTTTTCACCAGTCGTACGGTTATTTTGTTGCTTTTTCTTGCACTGAGCTGGCGACCATCACCATTTCCTCCGGAGTGAGATCATCGGAAGCGAGCGTAAATTCCACTCCGTTGTACGACCATGTCAATGTTTGGTCCGTGAGGGCGCCAACCGTAAAGCCTAAATCAACCGGATCCCCGTTGACAAGCACTGGCATGCTCGTTGCCGGGAGCACTTCCGCTTTTTCTTGAACGAGCGTAAACGATTTCTTGCCGCCAAATGTCATAATGACTCTTGTGCCGTCTTCGCTTTTCACTTCTTTTTCCTCAAGCGCTTGGACGCCTTCCGGGAGCTGGCTCGGATACATGACTTCCATCACTTGTTCTTTCCCTTCCGCCATCGCTGGCACTTCGAGACGCGCCCCGGTCATGTTTTTCGACGTATCGAATGCATCATCATCGAATTTTTTGTTAAATTCAACGTTGGAAAATTCCACTGTCAACAGCGCCTTTCGGTCTGTATCCATCACTTTGACCGAGACAGGCGTCAAATCTTTTTTGCTCAATGTAATTTCCTGGGTCGGAACGACTTCGCTATTTGGATAGTTCGTTTTTGTCTCAAATACATAGTGATCCTTCGTCGCCTTAAACTTCGCCTTTGAGTCGCTTAAAATGTCTTTGACGAGCGATTCATACAAATACGCTTGGCTGCTGTTCTTCGGCCAGTCGCTGACAAACTTAAAGCTTTTGTTGAGGGCAGGTGTAAAGACGAATACTCCCTCATCGTTGCGCAAAATCATTTGACTTTGCCCTTTGTCGGCGTTTTTCAAGCTGACGCGGTAATACGACGGCTGCTTATGCCACACTTCCACATGGTACACTTGCGGCTCGGCGCCGGTGCGGAACGTCATTTTCGCCTCAGCTTGGTAACCTGTCATCTCATCCATCTTTTCATTGAGCGCCTTGAGCACTTCCTCCTGTGATTTCGCCCCGCACCCGGCTAAAGCAAACAAAAAGATGATGCCGACCAATGCCAAAAGCACCTTTCTGCCCATCTCTTCAACCCCTTTGCCTCATATATCGATTTCTGCACATGCACTACAATATATGAGACAACACCCGGGAATATGCAGACTAGCCGTGGCAAGCATCCGATGGCCCGTTCAGCCCGAAGCGCTCAATGATGACTTGGGCGACCGCATAATCCCGGCTATGGGAAATGGACAAATGAATGACTTCCCCGCTGCGGCGGGCGGCAATGCTCGGCTTTCCATACGCATCAGAAACAACCTCGATATCCTGAAACGAGATGTGCCGCCCAATCCCTGTCCCAAGTGCTTTGGCGTACGCTTCCTTCGCCGCAAACCGTCCGGCGAGAAATTCCACTTGCCGCGCGGGCGGCAACTCATCAAACCGCGCCTTTTCCCGCGGCGTTAAAATCCGGTCAGGGAATTTACCGCTGCGCTTAAGGAGCGAATGAACCCGCTGCAACTCTACAATATCAATGCCGATGCCAACGATCATCACTTTCCCCACCTAATCCGTGCTATAGAGTCCGATCGATTTTTTGCAATCTTTGCGCATAAGATGGCTTATAGAACATGGACATAGCCTCTAGCCACATCACCCTGCCTACGAAAGGATAAACGATTTTCGATAAAGAAGGGAGACAAAAGTATGTTTCACTATACTGGGGGCGTCCGCTCACTCATCCGTCTCTGCCCGGTCGTATCAACCTTGCTGTTGGCGCATATCGTTTTGTGGTTGTTGTTCGTCATCCCCCTCTCGGCACTTGAACCGATTTGGCAGCATGTCATCGGGACGAATGATGCCCTCCGCAACGGGGAGTATTGGCGGCTGATTAGTCCGCTCGTGCTGCACTACGATTTCAACCATATGGCGGCCAACAGCCTTTCGTTATGGCTGTTCGGCCCCTGGCTGGAACGCGCGCTCGGGAAAGGGAAATTTTTACTTCTTTATCTTGGGGGCGGTGTCGGCGCCAATATCGCTACCGTATTGCTTCTGCCGCCGATGTACAGCCATGTCGGGGCGTCAGGTGCCATTTTTGCCTTATTTGGCATGTACAGCTATCTCGCCCTTTTTCGCCGTGACCTCATCGCCCCCCGGCACGCCCAGTTGCTGTTGGCCGCTATGGCCATCAACCTGCTGCTCGGCTTGATGGAGCCGGACGGCAACCTCATCGCCCATCTGTTCGGCTTTGTCACCGGCGGGCTGCTCGCTCCGTTTTTGGCTGTCCGCCCCGGACCGCCGTCGTTTCATGTGGTTCGGCCATGAAAAAACGGCGCTTAATGCGCCGTAATCCGCCGTTTTTTCGTCCGGCCGCGCGCTGAGCTGTCCGGGCGGCCGCCTCGCTTTTTCTCCCGTTTGACCGCTAAAGGCGGCTCTTCCGTCAACTTCACCGGCGTCGTGTCCGGCTCGCGCGTCAACATTTTCAGGCAGGCCGCGACGATCGTTACCGAGTCATGCTCTTCAAGCAATTCCTCGGCGGCCCGCTTGTAAAATGATAAGTTTTCCGTTTCCGCGACATTGAGAAGCTTTTCAATGGCGACGCGCTGTTGGCCTTCAAGCGCCTCGTCGAGGGTTGGCGGCTTCATCCGCTCCATTTTCCGCTTCGTCGTCCGCTCAATATGATGGAGCTGACCGATTTCCCGCGGTGTCACAAACGTCATCGCCATCCCTGTCTTGCCGGCGCGCCCGGTGCGTCCGATCCGATGGACATAGCTTTCCGGGTCTTGCGGGATGTCAAAGTTATACACGTGCGTCACGCCGGAAATATCGAGCCCGCGCGCGGCAACGTCCGTTGCGACTAAAATTTCAATCGATCCTTCCTTAAATTTGCGCAACACCGACAGCCGCTTTGCCTGGCTCAAATCGCCATGGATGCCTTCCGCCGCATAGCCGCGCAAGTTGAGCGCCTCGGCAAGCTCATCGACGCGCCGCTTCGTGCGGCCAAACACGATCGCCAACTCCGGCGCCTGGATATCGAGAAGCCGTGTCAAAATGTCAAATTTCTTTTTCTCGTGCACTTCTAAGTAGTACTGTTGAATGTTCGGCACGGTCATTTCCTTCGCCTTCACTTTGACGAGCTCCGGCTCATTCATGAACCGCTCGGCAATGCGGCGGATCGGATCCGGCATCGTCGCAGAGAACAACAGCGTCTGCCGCTCGGTCGGCACATGGCGTAAAATCGCTTCAATGTCCTCAATAAAGCCCATATTCAACATTTCATCGGCCTCATCGAGCACGACGGTATGCACGTGCTCAAGGCGCAGCGTGCCGCGGTTGATATGGTCAAGGATGCGGCCCGGCGTGCCGACGATGACGTGCGGATGTTTTTTCAAGGCGCGAATTTGCCGCTCAATATCCTGTCCGCCGTAAATCGGCAGGACGCGCACCCGCTTGACCGCGCCGATTTTATACAGTTCTTCCGACACTTGAATGGCGAGCTCCCGCGTCGGTGCAACGACGAGCGCTTGAACGGCGCCGTTTTTGACGTCCACTTTTTCGACGATCGGGATGCCAAACGCTGCGGTTTTCCCGGTTCCGGTTTGCGCTTGGCCGATCACATCTTTATTTTGCAGGCTGAGCGGGATCGTTTTCGCTTGAATCGGGGTCGTTTCTTCAAACCCCATCCGCTCGACAGCTTTCATTACGTCTTGACTTAATCCTAGTTCTTGAAATGTCGTCAATGTTATCCAAACTCCTTATAAAAAATCGTCCCTAAATTCGTGAGAAAGGTTTGACAGTTATCATACCATGTTATGCCGTCATTTGCAATGATAGGCGGCGCACAAAAATTTTTCCGTCTCGGCAAACAGCGTGTGCCGGTCGACGCTATGACAGACGTGGTGATACGAATTCGGCAAAAGCAGCAGTTTTTTTTCGGGCGAACCGATCCGTTCATATAAATAATAGGCACTTTTAGGCGGCACAATCCCGTCTTTTTCCCCTTGGACGATGAGTACAGGTGCCTGAACATGCGGAAGACGGGGACGTACATAGCGGACGAGTTTGTGAAATTCCCTGACAGCTGAAAGCGGAGTCGCTATCATTTTGTTTCGGTAACGGAGAAACAGCGGGTGCTCCCGCGCTCCGCGCCAGCCGTTGGCAAACATCTCACGGATGTCACACCACAATTGGCGCGGATTGACGTAATAAAATGCTGCACTTAACAGCACGAGCCTGGCAACCGGATATTTTTCCGCCAACTTGACAGCGATCACCCCGCCCATCGAGAAACCGATCACATATACCGTATCACAACGCTGATAAAGCGCTTGGAACGCTTGCTCAGCCGCTTCGACCCATCGGTCATATGTAATCCCTTTGAGACTCAACTCGTCCCCGTGCCCAGGCAATGTGGGCGTTTCTACGACCCAATCGGTCCGCTCCCGCAAATAATCAGCCAGCGGCGCCACTTCTTCCGGGTTGCCGGTAAACCCGTGAATGCATAAACAGCCGATCATCATCTCCACCCCCGCCTGAGTGAAAAGCGGCGCCGATGACGCCGCTTTTAGTTTTTCCTCCACCCGACCGATTTTACACCCAATGACGGAGCAGTTCTTCCAATTTCATCCCGCGCGAGGCCTTCAACAACACGATATCGCCCGGAGAAGCGACGGAACGCACCGCTTCGGCCAATGCCGCCTTATCGTCGAACGCCCGCACCTGACCATCGGCAAAAAACGGTGCGGCGGCCGCTGCAATATGGTGCGCCAGCGGCCCATAAGCAAATACGTAATCCGCCATCTCCGGCCGCAGCATCGCCCCGATCTCTTCGTGAAACTCGGCTTCTTTTTCGCCAAGCTCAAGCATATCACCTAGCACCGCAATTTTTTTTCGATAGCCACCCAGTTCCCTAAGCAGCGTTAACGCCGCCCGCATTGAAGTTGGACTCGCATTGTAAGCATCGTTAATCACCGTGAAGCCATACTTTGTTTTAACGACTTCGGTGCGCATGCGCGTCACTTGCAGACGGGACAAGGCCGCATCAATGCCGTCCCAGCCGATGCCAAAAAAGCGAGCTACCGCAATGGCCGCGAGCGCGTTGTATACATGATGTTTTCCCAACACCGGCATAAAGAGCGTCCGATCCGGAAGCGCGTTAATGGCAAATGACGTCCCCCCCGCTTCAATGCGCACATCGGTCGGGTAGTAGTCGTTTCTCTCCTCTGCTCCAAATGTCGCGACATGGCGGGGAAGAGACAAGTTCGGCACCCGCTCAGCCAACAGCGGTTCGTCGCCGTGGTAGACGAACAAACCATCGCGGTGCACCCCCGCCAAAATTTCCAGTTTGGCCTTGGCGATGCCTTCCCGTGAGCCAAGTTCCTGCAAGTGCGATTCACCGATATTTGTGATCACGGCCGCATCCGGTTTGGCAATCGAGGTGAGCCGCTCAATTTCGCCAAATCCGCTCATCCCCATTTCCACGACAGCAATGTCCGTTTCCTCATCGAGCGCGAGGAGCGTGAGCGGTACGCCGATATGGTTGTTTAAGTTCCCTTCTGTTTTTTGCACGCGATATTGGACTGCAAGAAGAGCAGCGATCATATCTTTCGTCGTCGTTTTGCCGTTGCTGCCGGTCACGCCGACGACTTTCAACCCGAGCTGTTGGCGGTAGCGGGCGGCGAGACGCTGCAGCGCCGAAAGCGTATCATCGACGACAATCGCCGGGACACTCTCCGGCGGCGTCCCTTCCGTTTCGGACCATAGCACTGCCGCCGCTCCTTTTTGCACCGCCTCGTTCACAAAGGCGTGGCCGTTAAACTTCGCTCCAATGAGTGGAACGTACAAGTTGCCAGCTTGGATCGTTCTCGTGTCCGTCGATACGCCGCTGACGGCGATCATCTCCCACTTCGGCTTCGCGCAACGGCCGCCTGACATCTCGGCAATTTGCCGCACCGTCCGTTTCATCATCCGCTCTCACCCTCTTTATTTTTCAAATGTGTACGTAATCGTCTGCTTTTCTTGATGCCGTTCTAGAGCCAGCGCAATGAGGCGCTCGATCAGTTCCGGATACGGCACGCCGCTGTGCTGCCAAAGAAGCGGGAACATGCTGTATGGCGTAAATCCTGGCATCGTATTGATTTCGTTAATATAAACCGTGCCATCTTCGGCGAGGAAAAAGTCGGCACGCACGAGCCCGGACAAGTCGAGCGCTTTAAACGCGGCAATGGCCATTTCCTTGATCGTCTCATACTGCTCTGGCGTCACTTTGGCAGGAATAATTAATTCCGTTTGCCCGTCTTCATATTTCGCCTCATAGTCGTAAAATTCCTTTTTTGGCACAATTTCTCCGACGACCGAACAAATCGGTTCATCATTGCCGATAACGCCGATCTCGATCTCCCGGCCGACGATCGCTTCTTCAATGATGATTTTCCGGTCATACTTAAACGCCTGAGCAAACGCTTGGTGCAAATCGCCGCGCTGTTTACATTTCGAAATGCCGACGCTCGATCCGGCATTGGCCGGTTTGACAAAGCACGGGTAGCCAAGCTCTTGTTCGATCCGGTCGTAGACGGCTTCCCCGCCTTTTTGCCAGTCATATTTGGTCACCGCTACATATTTCGCCTGGCGCAGCCCGGCTTGGGCAAACAAGTTTTTCATCATCACCTTATCCATGCCGACGGCCGAGGCAAGCACGCCGTTGCCCACGTACGGGAGGTTTAACATTTCGAGCAGGCCTTGTACAGTTCCGTCTTCGCCGTTTGGCCCATGCAAAAGCGGGAAGATGACGTCGATCGTTTCCTCGCTGTCCGCAGGCGACGATTCCGACGCCGGCACCTGGTTTAAAGATACCGGGATCATAGCCGTCGCTGTCGACGTGAACTGCAGCTGTTTCACTTCTTCGACCGGTCCAGTCAATCGTTTTCCTCTGATCCACTGTCCTTCAGGGGTAATATAAATCGGAATCACATCAAATTTATGAGGATCAATGGCGTTCATCACTGCCATCGCCGTTGACAACGACACTTGATGTTCCGGCGATTTCCCGCCGTACAACACTCCGACTCTCGTTCTCATCCTTGTTCCTCCTCTTTCCTTGGCCATCGTTCCTATTGTATCACGTTTCGCACCCAACGGCCTGATATTTTATATGTACGGTGCAGCTTGTTTCGCCACCCCTCTGGTGCATCCGCCCAACACAAAAAATGCCATCTAACGTCCGTTAGATGGCCTACGCTACGGGTGAAGCACACGCCAAACCAACCGCCGCGGCATCGCTGTCACCATTTCAGCGAGCGCCTCTTGTCCCGTTTTCTCCACCCCGGCGAAATAGTCAGACACGCGGCGAAAAAACCGGTTTTTCTCGACGTCATCATTGAGCAAGCGGAACATGTTCTGCTCGCCGCCATTCGGTTCAGCTAAATCGTAAATCAAACCGTTCCGCTGCAAATATTGCAAATTGATGCGCTCCTGACCCGGCAGACAATCGATCGTAAACATCGGAATGCGCTTATGGAGCAGTTCACTCACCGTCACCCCGCCCGGCTTTGTCACCACCGCGTCCACCTCATCGTACAGCCGGTTCATTTCTTGCGGATCGGCAATGTACGGGAGCGGACGGATGTGGGGGAGCTTCCAGCTGGCAATTTCGTCGTACAACTCGCGATTGGCGCCGCATAGCACCGAATAACGAAACAGCGTCGATGCCCGGGCCGCCCGCAAAAAAGCCATCATATTGCCAAGCCCCTGGTTTCCGCCGGCGACAAGTATATGAATCGGCCGCCTCTTTCGCCGCGTCTCCACCGTGTTCATAAACACATCATGAACCGGGATGCCTGTGACCACGATGCGCCCCTCGTCAACCCCGTACTTTGTGACCAGCTCCCATTTCGCCTCTGGATGGGGGACGAAGTGATAATCGATAAACCGTTTTCCCCAGACGCTGTTCATGAAAAAATCGGTATAGACGTTCACCACAGGAACAAACAGCGCCTGTTTCCGCTTGAGTTGCTGCAAAATGCGCGATGGAAACGAGTGGGTGCAAACGATCAGATCCGGCCGTTCCTGCTCGAGCATTTTTTTCATTTTGCTTTCGAAATATGGCAGCCACGGCTCAAATGAAACAAACTCGAACCGCGGTGGCTCTTGATACATAAACGTTTTGTACACGCGATGATAGGAAGTGGGATGTGAGCGAATCCAGCGCAAGTAGGCTTCTGACACCATTTTTTCCATCAACTCATTGCAATAGCTTAAAAAATCGATTTTTTTGCTTTCGACCGCCGGAAACTGGCGGCGCAAAAAATCGATCAGCGTATCCGCGACTTTATGGTGTCCCGTGTTCATTTGAAACAACGGCAAGAACAACACTTTCATCATCGATCGCACCCTTTAGCCTTCGAAAGATTTTTTGCGCCTCCGCTGCCCAATCCACGCCACAAGCAAAAACAGCAAAAACAACGCCAATCCGACAAGCGGAAAAGAAACGAGGGGAATATGAACATGGCGACCGAGCAGCAACCCAATGAACATCAACGGAGCGACCCATCCGGCCGTTCCGAACGCCGCAAGCAGCAAAAACGACCGAAATGGAAACCGGCTCACTCCTGCCATATACGGGCAGATTTGCCGGACACCTGGCGCATAACAGCCGAACAAAATGCCCCATTTCCCATAGTGGCGGAACCAAAGCTGGGCCCGCCCCCACCGTTCGTCCGTAATTCCGACGTATTTGCCGTACTTTTTCATAAACGGCGCGCCCCACCATCGTCCGACGCCATACGCCGCCACCATGCCGACCATCGCTCCTCCCCAACATGACGCGAGCGACGGCCAAAGCAAAAGCTGCTCTTTGGCGACGATCAAACCGACGAAAAAAAGCAAACTTTCCTCCGGCGCCGGGATGCCGACAATGCCGCAAAATAAAAACAAAAACAGCATCACATATCCGTACGACTGAACGTACGGCAACCATACACTCGTTTCCATGGCTCCCCCATCACATCGACGAGATTCGTTTGTTAGTTTGCGCGTTTCTCATTTCTGTAATCGTCACCCAGCGCATCTTTTTCGCCGCTTCATCTTTCAGCAACAGCTCAAGCGCTGACAACATTTGCTCCGGCGCGCGCCGGTCAGCGCCTAATGCATCGCCGTTGTCGTGAAGAACAATGACCGCTCCGCCGCGCACTGCTTCTTTTAACCGGCGGAACAACTCCATTGCCCCCAGTTTGGCGTTCCAGTCGCCAACAATATGCGTCCATAACACGGTCGTATACCGTTTTTGCACAATGGGCGTCCATGCGTTAAAATGTCCCCACGGCGGGCGGTAATAAACCGGTCGTTGGCCTGTCGCCCGCTCAATCGCCGCAGCGGCGCGGCGCACCCCCCAATCGAGCCAAAGCGGCGGCAAAAGCCAGTTGCTCATATGGCGGTAATTGTGAATGCCGATTTCATGGCCTTCCTCCACCATGCGCCGCACAATATCCGGGTAACGCTCCGCTTTGCGGCCGACGACGAAAAACGTCGCCTTGACGCCATATTTCTTTAATAAATCTAACAGCTTTGGCGTATAATACGGGTCAGGGCCGTCATCAAACGTCAAAGCAAGACAATCCGGGGCTGTTCCTTCCCGAAACAACAGCACCCGCTTTTTGCGAATGACGATCGTCGGCACAACCCCGTAAACGACGATTCCAATAAGCAGACAACCAACAAGCCATGCCAACATCGTCTTTCACCTCTCGATAGTACTTTATCAACATTTCCTTCCTTTGAAAATAGGAAGCTAGCCTTTTATTTAAATAAATACACTGCTAGACTTATAAGCATATAGAAGCAGAACAAAAAAACAACGGGAAAATAATGCTAGCCCTATAGGATCGGGTTTGTACAAGTTTTCTTCACTTCGTACGAAATACAAGGCTGCCCGGTTTCCTCCCTAAATGATATGGCATCTGCTATAATACATATCGGTATACGACACCGAACGTGCGAAGAGCGATCGGTTCTCCAGTGTGTCCGCTCATCGGATGGAGCGAAACAACGGTATTCCATGTTTCCATAATTGCAAAAAAGACAGGTGATTTGCATTGCGAAAGAAAATCGTCTTAACCGGCGGTGGCACAGCCGGCCATGTGATGGTCAACGTCGCCTTGATTCCGAAACTAAAAGAACAAGGCTGGGACATCGTCTACATCGGCTCTCACGAGGGAATTGAGCGGGAGATCATCGGCCGCATCGACGGCGTGCCGTACTATTCGGTTTCGACCGGAAAACTGCGCCGTTATTTTGACTGGAAAAACTTCAAAGATCCGTTTAACGTACTAAGGGGGGGTTTTCAGGCGTACCACCTCATCCGAAAAGAAAAGCCGGACGTCGTTTTCTCCAAAGGCGGATTCGTCTCGGTTCCCGTCATTCTCGGCGCCTGGCTGAACGGTGTGCCGTCGGTCATTCATGAATCCGACTTGACGCCCGGCCTTGCAAACAAAATCGCCATGCCATTTGCGACGAAAATTTGCCTCACCTTTCCGGAAACGAAGCAACACGTCAGCGCCGATAAAGCGGTCTACGTCGGCGCTATCGTCCGCGAGGAACTGAAGCACGGCAGCGCTGCCCAAGGACGACAGATGTGCCAGTTCGACGGAAAAAAACCGGTGTTGCTTGCGATGGGCGGCAGCTTAGGCTCGAAAAAAATCAACGACGCCTTGCGCGCCAACTTATCGACACTGCTTGCCGAATTTGACATCATTCACATTTGCGGCAAAGGGAACATCGACCAAAGCCTTGTGCACCAAAAAGGATACAAACAGTTCGAATACGTCAACGAAGAGCTGCCGCACTTGTTGGCTCTGGCCGATATCGTCGTCTCCCGCGCCGGGGCGAACGCCATTTTCGAACTGCTCGCCTTGCGCAAGCCGATGCTGCTCATCCCGCTTTCGAAAGCGGCAAGCCGCGGCGACCAAATCCTAAACGCGCGCTCGTTTGAAAATGCGGGCTATGCCGAAGTGTTGATGGAGGAAGACTTGACAAACGAATCGCTCCATACTGCCATTCGCCGCCTATACGAAAACAAAGACCGCTATCAAAAAAACATGGAGAAAACCAACACAAGCGACCCGCTGCAAACATTGCTTGCGGTCATTCACGATACCGCAGCACGATAAACAAACAGGCTATGCCCCATACATAGTTGGGGGGCATAGCCTCGTTGTTTGCGCTCGTTTAGAAATGTTTTCTGCAAATATGAATGAAAAAACTCTCTCCTTTGTCCCCCTTTCTTTTTCACCCATTTCAACGTAATTTCCGTTCAATCAAAACCGCCCGATGGAGTGGATCCACCAGGCGGCATGATTAGAAGTATAAGAAGTAAATGACAACGGCCAGCACGATCCGATACACGGCAAACGGCACGAGACGGATGCGGTTGATAAGCTGCAGGAAAAAGCGGATCGCCAGCAAAGCAAAGACGAAGGCGCTCAAAAATCCGACGATGAAAAACGGGATGTCGGCGGCCGTAACGTACTGCCAGTTTTTCAACAGCGACAGCCCGCTCGCCCCGGCCATGATCGGGACAGCCATAATGAACGTGAAATCGGCCGCAGCGCGATGGCTCATGCCGACGAGCACCCCACCGGCGATCGTTGAACCGGAGCGGGAAAAGCCCGGCCATAACGATAAACATTGCACCAACCCGACGAGAAACGCCTGTTTGTATGTAATGTGGTCGACCGTCTGCGCCCGCGCAACCCTTTTCGCGAATTTGTCAGCGGCGATCATGAGCAGCGCGCCGAGCACAAGGCCGATCAGCACTGTTTTGGTCGAGAACAAATGTTCATCGATGTAGTCTTCAAACAACACGCCGAGCACCCCGGCCGGAAGTAGGCCAATGATGACGTGAATGAGCGTCAGCCGCGGTTTCCCGCCCGGATGGCGGCCGCGGAAACCAAGCAAATCGAGAAATCGGTCTTTAAACACCACAACGGCGGCCAAAATCGAGCCGAGCTGGATGACAACTTTAAATGTATTCGCCGCGTACTTGCCTAAAAACTCAGTCGATCTCAGCCAAAGATCGTCCACAATGATCATATGCCCGGTCGAAGACACAGGGGCGAACTCGGTCAGCCCCTCGACCATCCCTAACATAACCGCCTTCAACAGCTCGATCCAGTGCATTCGTTCCATCCTTTCTGCGCGGGGTCGTCCTTTTTATACATATGGGCCGGGCGGGCGAAATAACACCCCGCTTCGGCCGCGCCTGCTCTATTGTACTACAAATCATTCGTTTCTACTACCCGCGCTTTTTTGGATGGGCGTTATACCGGGAAGAGCGCCAAGTCATCAGTCAACGGGCGGAAATGGGCCCGCCCCCAGCTCCCCGCGCCGTTCTAGGTAATGGTATAAAGCGCCGAGCAAGTTCGCATCGTTTTTGAAGCGGCACGCCTCCACAACGGGGCGGACTTTCGCGATCGAAACAACCGACAGCAGCGCGGAAAGCCGCTTGTTGATTTCACCGACGAAATCGGGACGGCTGCTAATGCCCCCGCCGACAATGATTTTTTCCGGATCGTACGCATACTGCAAATTAAAAATGCCTTGCGCCAAGGCGAAGTAAAATCGGTCGATCGCCTTTTGCGCGGCTTCATCGCCGCCCTCTGCCAACGCAAATACTTTTTCTCCGTCCAATTCACTTTCTTGCATCCCTTTTTCCTCGGCCACCATCCGGATCAGCGCACTCGTCGCCGCCAGCTCACTCCATGTTTTGCATTCAACGGTTCCGTTTGCATAACGGACATCCATCAACATATAGCCAAACTCTCCGCCGTGCAAGTGCGCTCCTTTATGAATGCGTCCGTCTTTCACGATCGCTCCGCCGATGCCGGTGCCGACGATGACAAAGACGATGTCACGGCACCCCCGGCCCGCCCCCTTCCATAATTCGCCAAGCGCCGCGCAGTTCGCATCATTTTCCAGCTCCACCGGCAGCCCCGTCTCCCCGCCGAATACGGCTTTAAAGTTGGGGCCGTGAATGCACGGCAAGGCACTGCTTCCGCCGATGATGCCGATGTCGCTGTCAACGCTGCCTGCCGAACTGATCGCAATGCCGGAAAGTTTGTAATTCGCCTGCGCTTGGCGGACGACGCGAAGCAAGTCGTCGCGAAATCGTTGAAAGTCATGACGCTCTGAACGATAGCGCCCCTTTTCCAAAAAATCGCCGTGCTCGTTTATGACGGCATGTTTCACATACGTGCCCCCAATGTCGAAAACGATATAGCAACGCATCGATGGCGCCTCCTCCATTCTTTTCACTGTTCCCGTGCTTTATGTATTCGTTATCCAATCATCCGCTCCTCCCTGCCGCAAGGAAAGAAACCGCCCCGTTGGGCGGGGGCGGATCGCTTCCATCATCGCTCATATCCCATTGACAGCGCCTTTTGCGCATTGCGGACATCGTTATGCAGCAGCTGAGCGAGGTCGTATGCCGGGTAATAGCCGCGTTCATGCATGTAGTTGAACGCCTTTTCATGCGTTTCAATCGCCTTCAGCAAGTGCTTGACAAACGTCTTCCGCAATACGGGCGTAGCCGTTTCCGTGATGACAGCGGCGTAATTGCGCACCGACGTTTTCGCAAAGCCAAGCAAGTCGCCCGCATGCAAGGCCCGGTCGCCATCATCATGGTCGCGGCTTTCTTCCATCATCGGCGCCGCCGGGATGAAGGCAAGCAGCTCACGCAAGTTCGTTTCCAATCCTTGAATCGTTTCCGTATAAAGCCCTTTGAGCTCAGGACAATCGATCTTGCCGACAGCCTTTTTCATTTTCATTAACGCGTTGGCCTGAAAAGCGATCAATTCATGCAGCTCCAACGTTTCGTGCCATGCCAAATGGCGATGGCCGTGCATTTGCCCATGCATATGGTTCATCACATTTCCCCCTCATTTTTTATCAGCCCATTTCCATTTACTGTTATATGCCTATGAAAAGGAAACGGTCACCATTGTACGGGCCTTCCGCATCGGCAAAAAAGGCGTTCCGCCCAAGCGAAACACCTTTTTCCATCCCGTTTACAGCCAATCCCCGCCATCAAACCCATCGCCACCATCAAACCAGTCATCAACATCCAGACCGTCGGCCACATCATCAAGGGCATCGTCGAGCAGCTCTTCCGCCACCATCCCCGCCAACATGCCAGCCGCGAATCCGCCAATGGCGCCGGACCATCCATGTCCGCCATGGCGCGAATGATGGATGGATGAATAACGGCCGGACGGATGGCCGGGGATTGGCGAATGCGGCGCCATCCATGGATGTCCGGATGGCTGGGCGGCTCCAGCCGCGCGCACAGCCCCGTCGATTGCTTCTTTCAATAAACCGGCTGCAGTCGCCGGATCACGAAGCTGGTCGTTCGAAATAACCAACTCCTGCCTGATCTCGCGTTCGCCTCCCCAACCACTGCGGACATCCATTTCCAGATGAAGGCGCACCCCTTGCTCTTCGGCAAGGGCAAAAAACTCGACTTCCTGGACGATCCCTTGAAATTCGCCCGTTGGAAAGAATGAAAATTCCTGTCCGTACGGTGTAATGGTCCCGGATGCCGGTTTCTCGCGAAAACCTAAGGCTGCCAAAGCGGAAAACACTTGCTCCAAGGCTGTCGGCGGCAAAATGTGAATGGCGTCTTGGTCGTACGCATCAGCTCCATCCGCAATATCGAGATGAGTCACGAACGTATAGCGCACGGTCGGGCGGCTGATCGGCAAATGGAGCGGCAGTGTGTACGAAAACGGCAGCACTTTCCGCTCGCCAGGCTGAATCGTAAACGACGAGGCCACCGGGATGACAGCTGCCCGACGGCGGTATGTCTTGCCGCCTGCCTCTACGTCAAGCTGAAGCACCACTTCCAGCTTGCGGATTTGTTGGGCGACCGAACCGCCTTCCAACAAAAACTCTCCTTCCATCGTTTCACCAAGGCGCACATGCGGGCGATGCAGCGCGAGATCCACTTTTGCAGCGCCAATGCCGAGCTTCGATAAAAACTTTTTCCACATCGTGCCTCTCTCCTTTTTTCATCCTCATGTCACCCTTGAATTACGAACAAGCCGCCAACATGGTGTCACCGACATCACTTGATCGACCTTGGGGCGATCAACACAGCCATTGAAAGCATCGTCGCTTTTTCATCATTCCCATTTTCGACACTATATACCTCAATGATAAGCCGACTCGGGTGAATCTATCGACAGAGCGATCCCGGAGCAACAACGCTTCTATTATGAATCCCTCGTACGATAGGCAATTTCGTACGGAGAGGGGGACTTTCCCGCCATTCGACACGCGTCGATTTCCAGGGAAATGTTTCCCCTTTTCTCGACATTATTCCCGCAAATGGTACGGCAATGTCGCGATGACTATATCTTTTTTCATAATTTAAGAGAAAGTGCAAAATAAATGCCGTTTGGGTATGCAAAAATGTATGTCAACTTTAACCTTACCCAATCATAATTTTTCCTTTCGGGTACCGGAACGGATCCGGCTGGCGGCGCAGCGTGACCGCGTACGCGATCGTCAGCGGGCCGACGCGGCCGGCAAACATCGTCAAGATAATGATCACCTTTCCTAACGGAGACAACTCCGGAGTCAGTCCCATCGACAGCCCGACGGTTCCAAACGCCGACGTCGCTTCGAATAAAATCATGAGAAAGTCTTTTCCGCTCTCAGTGATCGTCAACACCATCGTGACAAACATGACGATAAACAGCCCGCTCATTGTCACGGTCAGCGACTTGTACACCGTATCGTACACGATCCGTTTCCGGAATAAAATGACATCCTCTTTTCCGCGAATTTGCGACCATACCGCACCGAGCAATGTCGCGAATGTCGTCGTTTTGATCCCCCCGCCTGTTGAACCGGGGGAAGCGCCGACAAACATGAGGAAAATGATCAAAAACAGCGTCGGTTGTGTCAAATCCGGGATATTGAGTGTATTAGACCCCGCTGTTCTCGGAGTGACCGCCTGGTAAAACGCCGACAAAAACTTTCCTGACAGCGACAGCGGCCCCATCGTCTTCGGGTTGTCCCACTCAAGCAGCAAAATCAGCGCCATGCTGGCCACTAGCAGCCATGCCGTCGTAATGGCGACGACCTTCGTATGGAGGGAAAGGCGGCGCGTCTGTCTATACTCGTACACTTCATTCATGACGATAAAGCCGATTCCGCCTAAAATAATCAAAATCGGCACAACAAGGCTGACGACCGGATCGTCCACGTAGCCGGTCAAGCTGCGGAACTCGCCCATTAAATCAAACCCGGCGTTGTTAAAGTTCGAAATCGCATGGAAAAAGCCAAAGTAAATCGCCCGGCCGAGCGGCATGTCAAAGGCAAAGCGGATCGAGAGCAGCACCCCGCCGATCCCTTCGATCACAACAGTAAAAAGGAAAATGCGTTTGACAAGACGGACGATGCCCTCGATCGTCAAATTGTTGAGCGCCTCTTGGAGGATGAGCCGCTCTTTCAACGAAATGCGTTTGCCAAGCAAAAAGGCAAACAGCGTCGCAAACGTCATAAATCCGAGCCCGCCGACTTGAATGAGCGTCAAAATGACGAGCTGGCCAAACAGGGTAAACGTCGTCCCGGTATCGACGACGACAAGTCCGGTTACGCACGTCGCCGAAGTCGCTGTAAACAACGCGTCTAAAAACGGCATCCCTCTTCCATCGACGGTCGCAACAGGAAGCGTCAACAGCAGCGCTCCAATGAAAATAATGAGCGCAAATCCAGACACGAGAATTTTCGGCGGATCAAAAAATTTGCCTTTCGGATTCATTGGCATGGCTTACCTCTTTCCCTTCATCCAGTTCTTCCTTATAGTTTGTGGATGATGCATAGAAAAAATATACCAAAAACAAGCCGATTCCGGTACAGCCAACAATTTTTATCATAATGTCCTCGTTGTCTAATAAAATGGGTAAAGGGCATGGCCACGCGCATCGGGACGTTTTCAGAAGGGCAGTTGAAACCTTTTCGATTTCCATTCGTCTATATGAGTGGCAGTCCATCGCCATACAGGGAAACGAGGTGGCAAGGAAGGGGGCGCCCGTCAATCCTTAAAAAACATTCCATTGACTTTTGGCAAAAGACGTATTATGCTACTTGACATGGAGACGTTCCAATGTAAAATGATGTAAGGACAAAATGTTGGCTGCTATGTGCAGCTGCTGTTCATAGAAATATAGAATGGATCTTCCGAGAATATGAGGCAAAGGAGGAGAAGAGGACGTGAAAGCGATTGGAGAAAAGCTGTTAACAAAATGCCGTTCTCTCCCTAACCAATATATTGGTTTTTTTATTTTCGCCGTGCTCCTGTTTTGGCTGAAGACGTACGCTGCCTATCTAGCGGAATTTAACCTTGGCATCAGCAACTCCATGCAGGAGTTTTTGCTGTTTATCAACCCGATTAGTTCGGCGGTGTTTTTCCTTGGTTTAGCACTCTTAGCCAGGGAAACGCGGGTGTATAAGCAGCTCGTTACTATTAATTTCATTTTGTCGTTTATTTTATACGCGAATATCGTCTATTACCGCTTTTTCAGCGATTTTATTACGTTGCCGACGTTGACGCAAACGAAAAACTTCGGCGATCTTGGCGGCAGCATTTGGGAGCTGCTTAGATGGTATGATATGTTCTATTTCTTGGATACGATCATTTTAGCGGTCATCGTATTCTCGAAACGGTTCTCGCTCCCGCCAGTGCGCGCCGGCCGTATCAAAAAAGGCGTTATTTTTGCCTCGGCCATTTTATTGTTCAGCGTCAACTTGGCGCTTGCGGAAGCCGACCGCCCACAGCTGTTGACAAGAACGTTTGACCGCAACTATATCGTCAAATATTTAGGTGTATACAACTACTTGATTTACGACGCGATCCAAAGTATGAAATCGTCGACACAGCGGGCGTTCGCGAACAAAAGTGACATCACGACCGTATTGAACCATGTGCAGGCGACGTACGCTGAGCCGAATCCGAAATATTTCGGTGTGGCGAAAGGAAAAAATGTGATTTACATTCACTTGGAGTCGCTGCAAAACTTTGTTATTCACTACAAATTGCACGGGGAAGAGGTCACCCCGTTCTTAAACTCGCTCACCCGTGATCCGAATACGTTCTATTTTGATAACTTCTTCCATCAAACGGGTCAAGGGAAAACATCGGACGCGGAGTTTATGCTCGAAAACTCGCTCTATGGCCTGCCGCAAGGGGCCGTCTTCACGACAAAAGGGCAAAATACGTACCATGCGGCACCGGCCATTTTGCGCCAATACGGTTACACAAGCGCGGTTTTTCACGGCAACTACAAATCGTTCTGGAACCGTGATGAAATTTACAAATCGTTCGGGTTCGATCATTTCTTTGACGCCAGCTACTACAGCATGAAAGACGAAGACGTCTTAAACTACGGGTTGAAAGACAAACCGTTCTTCCGGGAATCGATCCCGCTGTTAGAAACGTTGAAAGAGCCGTTCTACGTGAAGTTCATTACATTATCGAACCACTTCCCGTACCCGATCAGCGAAGAAGACGCGACGATCGCGCCGGCAACGACGGGAGACGGCTCGGTCGACCGTTACTTCCAAACGGCCCGCTACTTGGATGAGGCCGTCAAAGAGTTCTTTGACTACTTGAAAAAATCCGGTCTGTACGACCGCTCAGTCATCATTTTATACGGCGACCATTACGGCATTTCCGAAAACCATAACAAAGCCATGTCGCAAATTTTAGGCAAGGAAATTACGCCGCATGAGCACGCCCAGTTGCAACGGGTGCCGCTGTTCATCCATGTCCCGGGCGTCAAAGGTGGTACGATTCACGAGTTCGGCGGCCAAATCGACTTGTTGCCGACTTTGTTACATTTGCTTGGCATCGATACGAAAAATTATGTCCACTTTGGAACGGACTTGCTGTCGCCTGACCATCAGGAAATCATCCCGTTCCGCAACGGGGACTTTGTCACACCGGAAGTAACAGCGGTTAATGGCAAATACTATGATACGAAAACGGGCGCACCGCTCGAAGAGACACCGGAAATTCAACGTCTTGAACAAATCGCCCAAACAAAACTCGATTTGTCCGATAAAGTCGTGTACGGCGATTTGCTCCGGTTCTACACTCCGAAAGGCTTCAAGCCGATCGACCCGTCGAAGTACGATTACAATAACCGCGAAAATGAAGAGGGAAGCGCACCATAAGCGCTTCCCTCTTTTTTTCTAGCGCTGCAGCAGAAGCTCCACAGCGCGTTTGGCGTTGACATAGCCGGCTCCGTAGACGTTCGGGTCGCGTCCTTTCCATAAATCGGCGCCGTCTTTTAACGCCTGCTTAACTTCATCCGGCGTTGCCCCCGGTCTCGCCTCGAGCATTAAGGCGACAATGCCGGCGCAAATCGGCGTCGCCATCGACGTGCCGGACATCGATATATAATGATCACCGACCCGGCTTTGCTTATTCAGCTTGTCAAGAAATGAGCGTGGGGCGCGAAGCGATATAATGTTGACCCCTGGAACGACGAGATCCGGTTTTGCCACTCCATACTCGGTCGGCCCCCGGCTCGAAAACGGGGCCACCTCATCATCTGTGCGTGTCGCCGCCGTATCGCGGTCATCAAGGGCTCCCACTGTAATGATGCGGTCGCTAATGCCCGGGCTGGCAATCGTGCCGTAACTTGGCCCTTCATTCCCCGCTGCCGCGCAGACGACAATGCCGTGCTCCCACGCCCGCTCCGCCACCTGCACGAGCGGGTCGTCATTTTCGGTCGGAAACGGCTGCGGCTCCCCACCGAGCGATAATGAAATAATGTTGATCCGCCCCGCCGGGTTTTGCTCGTTGTAATCAAGGCACCATTCAATGCCACGCATAATCGTTTCCAACGTCCCGCTCCCCGAACGGTCGAGCACTTTCACGCCAACAACGTTCGCCTCGTACGCCGGCCCGGCGTACAGCCCGTCCGACATGCGCCCATTTCCCGCCGCATCGCCGGCGCAATGCGTACCATGCCCGTTGTCATCATACGGCGCCGTGCGTCCATTGACAAAATCGACAAAGGCGGTAATCCTTCCTTCTAAATCCGGGTGCGGGTAAATGCCTGTGTCGACAATGGCGATCGTCACCCCTTTGCCGCTTAATTCCGTCCCGTTGACAGCCACATGTTTCGCCTGTGCCGATGGCACTGCATTGTTTAACAGCGCCTTCACTTGCCGGTTGAGGTATACTTTTTTCACTTTCGGATGCTCGAGCAGCTGCTCAAGCGCCGCCGGTGTCACCCGCGCGCTATAAATCGGGACATGGCGGAAATGGTGGTGCATTTTCATGCGGAAATGATCCCGCTCCGCCTTGACTAACGCCTCAACGCCCTCGCTGTCTTCAACCTCGATCAAAACGGAAACGGTTTTCCATTTGCGTAGCCATCGCTCTATCCAGCGGTGAAAAATGCACGGCATGCGCGTCATTGGTTTATACATATTCACAAGCTTATGACGGAGCGGACGGTCAAGCCGTCTCGCATGACGGCGGGCGAGCTGCACGATCGAATAACCAAACATCGCCTTCCTCCTCCCTTTGTTTGTTGCTATACTCATATGACATATAGAGAGTGAAGGAAGCGGCGTTTTGATTAGGACGTATGAACGAAAAAACGCCTGCCTGGGCTGACACCAGGCAGGCGTGTCTATTCATCCTCGACCTTCTCAAGCACAATTCGCTCCGCTTTTCCTAAATAATGCTCAACTTGGCGCAACACATTGTCCGGCTCGGCAAACGCCCCGACTTGCGTCCCGTCAACGATGACGCGCGTCAAATAGCTTCCGCTTGGCGCCCGCCCGTCCCCCTCATCCGGCCTGCTTGGCGGAGGATTGTTCGGGGCATTCGGTTTCTTCCGCAATCCGAGCGCTCGCTCAAGGCCGTTCACATGGCCGCGGGCAATCGTCCGTAAAAAATTGGGGTCAGCTAGCTTTTCCGCGTCCTCCTTATGGTCGATAAACCCGTTTTCCGTCAACACGGCAGGCATTGTCGTTTCCCTTAGCACATGGAAATTCGCTTCTTTTTTGCCGCGGTCGCGAAATCGCGTCGCCCGGATGATTTCTTCATGCAGCACATCGCGAATGCGGGCCGTTCGGGAATTTCTCGACAACTCATGGTAAATGTAATCCTCATATCCCGTGCCACCGCCCGCATTCACGTGGATGGACACATAAACATCAGCCCCCCAACGGTTGGCTCGGTTCGTCCGTTCCTCAAGCGACACCGTTTCATCGCTCATGCGGCTCAGCTGGATCAAAACCCCTTCATACTCACTTTGCAGCAGGCGGCGCATCTCAAGTGCAATCGATAACGTAATATCTTTCTCCTGCAGCCCGTTGCCGACTGCGCCGGTATCTATTCCCCCGTGGCCGGGGTCGATGAAAATTTTGGGCATATCTATCCTCCTATTGGTGATCATCGCTTCGCCGTTACTATATCATATAAGCGATGGCACCAAAAGGAAACCGGCAAATGCCTACATGAACGAACACGTGCACAGTTTAGCTGACACGAAACCGGCTTAAAAATTGCTTCAATCGCTTGTTTTTAGAACGTGCAAAAATTTGTTCAGGTGACCCTTCTTCCACAATATAGCCATTGTCTAAAAACACGATGCGATCAGCGACCTCCCGGGCAAACTCCATCTCATGAGTGACCAACATCATCGTCATTTTCCCTTCGTGTGCCAGTTCGCGAATCACTTCCAATACCTCGCCGACCAGCTCTGGGTCTAACGCAGAGGTCACCTCATCAAAGAGCATCACTTTTGGGCGCATGACTAGCGCTCTTGCCATCGCCACCCGTTGCTTTTGTCCCCCGGATAATTGTGCAGGATAAACATCCAACTTATCGCCGAGCTTTACTTTCTCGAGCATTGTTACGGCCCGTTCCTTTGCCTCCTGCTTAGACAATCCAAGTACATGAATGGGTGCAACAGTACAATTTTCAAGCACTGTCATATGCGGGAACAAATTAAAGTGTTGAAAGACCATCCCTATATTCTTTCTGACATGCCGCAAATGCCTTTCATTGGCGGGTATAACCCGCCCGTCGATGTTCATATGCCATAACGGTGTTCCATCTACTTCAATGAAGCCAGATGTCGGTTGTTCTAACGTCATTAACATGCGGATTAACGTTGTCTTGCCTGAACCGCTTGGGCCGATTAATGCTACTTTCTCCCCCTCGGCAATCTCCAGATTAATCCCTTTTAACACTTCCGTTTTTCCAAACGATTTTCGGACATCCTTGTAACGCACCATCGTTTTCATTTATGCAATCACTCCCTTCTGTTTCTGTTGACGCAATATTTCCTTTTTATCCAGCCGTCGATTCATTTTCTTTTCAAGGTACTGAATCAACAAAGAAGATGGATAGCTCATCACCAAGAAGAAAAAGGCAACGATCGTGAACGGTTCGAGATATACCCAATGTTGCGCCCCATACATTTTCGCCGTCAACATCATCCCCATCACCCCAATCGAGGCGGTAGTCGGAATCTCTTTGAACATAATAATTAAGTAATTTCCAAGCATAGGGATGATAGGAGGAATCGCCTGCGGCAAAATAATTTTCGTCCATGTACGCACCCGGGAAAAATTCAATGCAACAGCTGCCTCCCACTGCCCTTTATCAACGGCATCAATGCCAGAACGGTACACCTCAGCTGTATATGTGCTGTAATGCACCCCTAGCCCGATGATCGCTGCTGCAACAGGAGATAACGTCACCCCGACGTGCGGAACAAGCGGCCAAGCATAAAACAAAAAGTACAATTGGACAAGCGGAGGGGTCGAACGGATAAACTCCATCACCGCGGTGACTGCCCATCTGCACCATGCCCACGGTATCCGCCGCAGCAGTATCCATCCGATTCCGAGAATTAATGAAACGGCATAGCAAGCTAATGTGAGGCCTAACGTCAACCACATCGCTTGAAAAATCAATGGGAATACATCTTTCGCCACATTCCAATCCCATATCATCGGCTTGCCACCCCTCTCGATACCGACTGTTCCGCCCGCCGGGTCATCCAAATAAACGGAAGCGCCAATAAGAAATAGAATATGAGCATCATAGCGAAAGTAAGAATGCCAAGGTCAATATGATTGTTGCGGAAAACCATCCCTGCATATGTAATATCGGTCAGCCCGATAAGTGAAACGAGAGAAGTCGATTTTAACATTTGAATAAAGTTGTTCCCAAAATCAGGGAGCATCATCCGCACGGCCTGAGGCAGAATGATCAACCTCATTCGCTGAAAACGGGTCATATTGAGAGCAATCGCTGCCTCATGCTGCCCGCGGTCAACGGCTAAGATGCAACTACGGACCGTCTCAGACGCATACGCACCGTAGTTCAGCGAAATGGCAATGACTCCCGCCCAAAATGATGAGAGGTTTAGCGGCGGCAAAAACGGAAGCGCCTGTGCAAGCATGGGTAAGGCATAATACACCCAAAATAGCTGCACGACCAACGAAGTGCCGCGAAAAAATTCCACATACACCCTAATAGTCCACCGGATCCAACGGGATTTAGCCAGCCTTCCCAGCCCGGCCATCACCGCAATGATGAACGCCAACACGGCGGAAGTCAGTAACAGAAGCAAAGTCGTTTGAATCCCTTTAGAAAGAACTTGAAACACATCGACAATGTCTTGAACGGAAATAACCGCTCACCCTTTCCTATGTTAAAATCATTTGATGATGTTTACTGCGTGGCGTTTCCGCACAATTGCGCCGTCGTCATATCCCCCGGAAGATTTTCCTCCCCGAATCCATTCTTTTGCAAAATATTCAGCAATTCCCCTGACTCCTTCAATTTTTGCAGCTCTTTGTTGTACGCCTCTCTTAACTCATCATCATCCTGACGGAAAACAGCTGCTCCGTAGCTTGGGATCCCTTCCACATCAGGCTGCTTGAAATCGCTGACTAGTTCTAGTCCTTCTTCACCTGCTGACTGCAGCGCGTTTTTCATCGTCAACTGAGTTCCTGTCGCCGCATCCGCCCGTCCGGTTTTCACAGCATCCATAACCGCAGGAATATCAGGAACAAGCACGATTTGTTCATCTTTCACACCGGATTGTTTTAAATAATCCACTTCCATCGAAGCTGACATAACTGCAATTTTCGTATCCGGCTGCTTGGCAATATCTTCATAGCTATGGAGATTTTTCGGGTTCCCTTTTTTCACAACTAACGCATCGCCGACTTGATATTCCGGCTCCGCAAAATCGACTCGTTCACACCGGTTTGGCAAAATCGCCATTCCTGCCGTGATGACATCAAATTTGCCAGCATTCAACCCCGGTATTAGCTCATTAAACTCTGCAAGCCGACCTTCGATTCTTTCAATCCCCAGTTGTTGAAAAATCTCTTTCGCAATATCGACTGCTTCTCCTTTTAATTCACCATTTTCCTCATAAGCATACGGTTTTTCATTCGCAAATCCCACATACACCACTCCTTTTTCCCGGAGCTCTTCGAGTCGACTGTCACCCGATCCCGCCGTATCAGACGAACTGCACCCAACTAAAGCAAGCATAAGCAACAACACCGTTACCCCTATCCTTTTCACCAACATCGTCCTCCTTTTCTAGTATGATTAAGGAAAAAATGAGTAAAATAGGGTACAGCAAACATTGTAACAATCGTTTTAGCCGTTGATCAAATTGCATATCAATTCTTAAAATTCGATAACGTCGGATATGAATTCGTTTGCTAGCAAATGATTCTGTTTCTTCCAAATTGCTAGCATATCATCCAAAATCCTTTTATATGCTCCTAAATCTTGCTCATGTTCTATTATGAACATTCGCCCCTGTCCTTTTTTCGCTATTTATACAGCACTTCCGTGACCATACTGTTCGCGAAGAAAGCGCATTATTTATGAGACATGGTTTTATTGTGATACAATGGAAAAGGATCGTTGACCGAGAGGAGAGTGATCACGATGTCCCGCGCACAACAATGGGTGCAATATTTCCTTTCGCACCGTCATGTCACGTTGGAACTGATCAACAAAATCGATGAAGCGCACTATGGTTACAAACCGACGCCGACGTCAATGCCAGCGAAGCAGTTGGCGACGCATATGCTGTTTAGCTTTTACAGCTTCGCCAATGCGGCCAAACACGGCGATCCGGCGCTGTTTGGGCAAAAAATCGAGGATCCCGAGACGAATTTGGCCAAGCTGGCGGAAACGTATACGGAAAAAACGAAGCAGCTCATCGAATCGATGAGCGATGACGATTTCGACCGGATGCTCGATTTGACCTCCATCTTCGGCGTCCAAATTCCGGCCAAGCAGTTTTTGCAGATGGCGATGGACCACGAAATTCATCATAAAGGCCAGCTGTTCGTCTACGTCCGCGGCATGGGGCATACAGACTTGCCGCTGTTTGTGAAACGGGGCTAATCTTCTTCCCCTTTGTTTCATTATGAGGCTTCGAAAAAAAAGCCGGCTAGGCATCCCTAACCGGCTTTTCCTTTTGATTTCTCCTCTTAAATCGAGCACCCTTCGTCGGTGCACGTCCCGCCTTGGTCGGTCGCCAGCGGCTGCAGCGGGGAAGTTTGTTGTTCTTCCTCCCATACTTTCTCAAGCGCCTGGCGGAACACCTCCACCGGCTGAGCGCCGGAGACGGCATACTTCCGGTTTAGAACGAAAAACGGCACACCGCGGACGCCCAACGCCGCCGCTTCTTCCTCATCGCGGCGCACCTCTTCTGTGTAACGGCTGCCGGCCAACACCTCTTCGGCTTCCGTCCGGTCAAGCCCGGCCGCTTCGGCGAGCGCAAGCAACACATCGCGGTCGCTAATGAACTTCGACTCCGTAAAATACGCATAAAACAGTCGTTCCACCATGTCGTTCAGCTTCCCTTTTTCCTTGGCGTATTGCGCCAACCGGTGGGCGTCAAACGTATTCGTCGGCTTCATCGTTTCAAAGCGGAACGTCAAGCCGACCGCCTCCGCCTGCCGGCCGATATCGGCGTTCGCCCGCTTCGCTTCTTCGAGCGAAATGCCGTATTTGTTGGCGATGATTTCATGAATCGTCAAGGGCGTTTCTTTTTTCGCATTCGGATCCAACTCAAAGCTGCGAAAGACAATCTCGACGTTTTCCCGGTGCGGAAACTGCTCGAGCGCCTGTTCCAATCGGCGTTTGCCGATATAGCAAAACGGGCAGACAAAATCGGACCATACTTCAATTTTCATGGCCATCCTCCTCTACTTTTGACGCGCTTCCCCTCCATTGTAGCCCATGGACAGTCAAATGGCTAACGAAAGGCATGGGAGCGGACCCGCCCGCATACATTGTACTACCATGCTGTCTGGACAAGGAGGAAGAAACCGATGCATTCCCGTGAACTAGGCGCCTTTCTGCTGCGGATCGTCACCGGGTTCATCTTTTTCGCCCATGGCTGGGTGAAATGGCAGCGGGGGCTTGAGGAAGCGGCGGATTCGTTTGCGGCGATGGGGCTTCCTGGCCCGCTCGCCTACATCGTGACGATTGTGGAGCTTGCCGGCGGCTGGGCGATGATGCTCGGCCTTGGCACGCGCCCGATTGCGGCGGCGTTTGCCATCATCATGATCGGGGCGATCGCCACCGCCAAAACAGACGCCGGCTTGCTTGGCAACGGCCGGGAAACAGGCTATGAATTCAATCTCGCTTTGCTCGCTATGTCGATTTATTTGTGGCTAAACGGCAGCCGGCTTTGGTCGTTAGAAGCCGTAGTCCAACGCGTACGAAGATAAAAGGACAAAAAAGAAGGGGGCTGGCCCAAAACGCGAGTGCGTTTTGGGTCAGCCCTTCTCGTTTATACCCGCACTTTTCCGTATTCTCTCCGCAGTTCGCTCGCGATGATGTTGCGTTGGATTTCCGAAGTGCCTTCGTAAATTTTCGTGATGCGGGCATCGCGGAAATAGCGTTCGATCGGGTAATCTTTCATGTAGCCGAGGCCGCCGTGGATTTGCACGGCAAGATCGGCGATTTTGTTGTACACTTCCGAGCCGAACAGTTTGGCAATGGCCGCTTCTTTAACGACACGCATCTTTTGGTCGACCATCCAGGCGACGCGGTAGACGGTAGAGCGCAGCACTTCAATCAACATGCTCATCTCTGCGAGCATATGCTGGATCGCTTGCTGCTCAATGATCGGCTTGCCGAACTGCTCGCGCTGTTCGGCGTATTCCATGCAGTATTCGAGCAGACGGATGCAGGAGCCGAGATTGCGGGCGGCGAGACCCGCGCGGCCGTTGGCAAGGATTTTGAGAGCGTTGACATACCCTTCGCCTTCTTTTCCGAGCACGTTTTCGACCGGCACTTCCAAGTTGTCAAAAAACAGCTCGGCCGAATGCGATCCGCGCAGTCCCATTTTCCGCTCGACATTACCGACGATAAAGCCGGGGAAATCTTTTTCCACGATAAACGACGTAATGCCTTTCGGGCCTTTCGACGGATCGGTGACCGCCATCACCGTAAATACGTGGGCGTCAATCGCATTGGTGATGTAATGCTTCGAGCCGTTAATGATATAGCGGTCACCTTTGCGGACGGCGGTCGTTTTCAAAGCGGCAGCGTTTGAGCCGGCGCTCGGCTCGGTTAAAGCGAAGGCGCCGATCCATTCGCCTGTCGCCATTTTCGGCAAGTAGCGCCGCTTTTGTTCTTCAGTGCCGAGCTCGACGATGCCGACCGTGCCGATGCCAGTATGGGCGCCGATTAATGTGGTGTAGCCGTTATGCGTTTTGCCGAGCTCTTCGTAAATGGCGCATTTGTCGACCATCGACAAACCAAGGCCTCCGTACTCTTCAGGAATGCTTAAGCCGAACAGCCCCATGTCTTTCGATTTTTCAATAATGTCTTCTGGAATTTGGTCGTTTTCTTCAATGTCCATCGCCACCGGCTCAACGACTTCCTTCACAAATTTACGAACATTTTCTTTTAAAAACTCAATCTCGGCTGGCAATGTAAAATCCATCGTCTTCCCCTCCCGATGATCGGATTCCATATTTTTGCGCTTTGCGCGCGAGTGTCGAAGCATCGACGCCTAACAGCTTAGCCGCCCGCCGATACGTGCGCACACGGTAGAGCGCTTGGATGGTCAACTGGCGCTCAACGTCTGCCACCGCTTGTTTGAGCGGGACGATCTCCCCGATTGATACCGGATTGGCGGTCGGCAGCGCCTCAAGGTAAAGCCATTTCACCACATGGTCTTCGTCAACGACCGGCGCGGCAGACGTTACAAACATGCGCTCGATGGCGTTGACGAGCTCGCGAACGTTCCCGGGCCAATGGTAGTCCATCATCGCCGCAAGCGCCCCGTCAGCAAACATAAGCGGTAGGCCATCGCCGGCGCCTGGTAAATAAGGTCATCGCCTTCCCACCGGCTTAACGTATGGAGAAGCCGCTTCGTCTCTTCGAGTTCAGCGCGGAGCTGCTCCATCTCGGTCATATCTTTGACATACACGGCAGCCCGCTTGGCTCGCCCATCTTCCTCAATGATCGGCACTGCGGAGACGATCGATCAATGTATTGCCCGTTTCCGCTCCTTGATGAATCATCTCCGGCTATTCCTCCTTCGCTGTTGCATACGATGACACCGTCGAGCCCGTGCTCAGCCAACGCGCGAGCCGCACGTCCAAGGAGATCGCTTTCAAAAATAGCCGTTTCGGTTCTTGTCATTGCGTCTTCCACCTTCATCACCATTCCTGCCCTTCCGCCTTCATTATTCTACTTAAGCAATTTTTGTGCCACGAATAATGATTTCGAATATTCAAAAATAATCGTCCCTATGCTTCATCTTACCTGCTTTTTTGTTGCGAAACAACAACGATTTGTTGCAAAACTACAACAGTTCAATACAAAGTGTTGCGCTTCACCCATAAAACATCTAAACCGCTTGTTGCATTTTCGCAACAGCATGACGGAGGCAGATGGCTTGCTATCTATATAGTTTGCCGTGACAGTGTACCGTCCCGCGGCGGATCACAGCCCTGTGAGAGGCCGAGACACCTTTTACACTTCATACAGCATCAAGAAAGATTGCCAAATACGGTTCCTCCTCCAACATTGATCCTTCTTTCCCTGTCCGTTTCGCCCTGATCCCGTGTAATTTCCCCTTTGTTTTGAACGGCTTAGGCCCTCTGTTGCCAATTAAATTCATCGTTTATTCACAAAAATGTATTGTCTTTTTTTTAACGAATTCGCTATAATGGAGTTTAGGAATGATATTGATATTGATTCTCATTTTCCAACTCAAAAGGGGGTGACCGCATGGTCCGCTTGTACGCCGAGGAGCTGACCGTCCGCTACGATGACCGGACGATTTTTGAACGCTTGTCCGTTCACATTCCCGACCGGCAAATTACGGCCATTATCGGGCCGAACGGATGCGGGAAGTCAACGCTCTTGAAAACGTTGACGCGCATCATTTCCCCGCAGTCCGGTGCGGTCATTTTGGACGGCCAAGCGATTTCGCAGCAGCACACGAAAGAGCTGGCGAAAAAAATGGCCATTTTACCGCAGACGCCGGAAGCGGCAAGCGGATTAACGGTCGCCGAGCTCGTCTCGTACGGCCGCTTCCCGTATCAAAAAGGGTTTGGCCGTCTGACGAAACAAGACTACGAAGCGATCGACTGGGCGCTTCACATGACGAAAACGGCCGACTTAAAACACCGGCCGGTCGATGCGCTCTCCGGCGGGCAGCGGCAGCGCGTCTGGATCGCCATGGCGCTCGCCCAGGAGACGGACATCATCTTTTTGGACGAACCGACAACGTACTTGGACATCGCCCACCAACTTGAAGTGCTCGAGCTGCTGGAGCGGCTGAACAAAGAAGAAGGGCGGACGATCGTCATGGTGCTTCATGACATCAACCAGGCGGCCCGTTTCGCCGACTATATCATCGCTATGAAAGGAGGAGCCATCATCAAGTCCGGGCGGAGCGAAGACGTCATCTGTCGCGAAGTGCTCCGCGACGTGTTCGGCATTGACGCCGACATCGGCCGCGATCCGCGGACGAACAAACCAGTTTGCTTGACGTACCATCTGCTGAGGGAGGCTTATTCATCATGAGAAAAACATGGCTTGCATTGCTGCTTCTTTTTGCGCTTGTGTTGAGCGCGTGCGGCAACACAGCGAACGACAACAAGGAAACGAACGCGTCGCCGGCTGAAAAAAAACCGGAAACGATTACGTATCAATCGGAAAACGGACCGGTGGAAGTGCCGGCTGATCCGAAGCGCGTCGTCGTCTTATCGACGTTTGCCGGGCATGTGCTGGCCTTGGACGTCCCCGTTGTCGGCGTGGATTCGTGGTCGAAAATGAATCCGCTTTTTCAAGAGAAACTGAAAGACGCCGAAGTCGTGACCGATGAAGACATTGAAAAAATTATGGCATTAAAACCGGACTTAATTATCGGATTATCCAATACGAAAAACGTCGACAAGCTCAGCAAAATCGCGCCGACCGTCACTTTTACATATGGGAAGGTCGATTATTTGACGCAGTTTTTGGAAATCGGCAAACTGTTGAATAAAGAAAAAGAAGCGAAAGCGTGGATCGACGACTTTACACAACGGGCGCAACAAGCCGGGGAAGAAATCCGGGCCAAAATTGGCGAAAACGCGACCGTCACCGTAGCTGAAAACTTTGATAAGCAGCTGTATGTGTTCGGCAACAACTGGGCGCGCGGCACCGAGATTTTGTACCAAGAAATGAAATTGAAAATGCCCAAAGCTGTGGAAGAGCAAGCGCTCAAACCGGGCTACTATGCCGTTTCCCTTGAGGCGCTGCCGCAGTTTGTCGGCGATTATCTCATCTTAAGCAAAAACGGGGACGGCGACACATCGTTTATGGAGACGAACACGTTCAAAAACATCCCTGCTGTGAAAAACGGCCATATGTTTGTCGCTGATGCGAAGGCATTTTATTTCAACGACCCGATTACGTTAGACTACCAGCTCGATTTCTTTCAAAAACACTTTTTAGGCCAATAACGAAGAGACGGGGCGTTCACCGAAGTGAATGTCCCGTCCTTTCTTGTGTCAAAGGGGGAGTCACCGATGGATGCAGACCGCCGGCGTTGGCCGTTTCGCTATACGTTTGTTCTGTCGCTTGGCCTGCTTGCCGCCGTTTGGTTTGGTTCGATGCGAATTGGCGTCGCCGATACGACATGGAGCGACGTATGGCGGGCGTTGTTTTCCGATCAACAAGGCAAACAGCTTGACCTCATTCGTGAGCTCCGCTTGCCGCGCGAAACAGCGGCCGCCTTTGTCGGCGCCGGCCTTGCCGTCGCCGGGGCGATCATGCAAGGGATGACGCGCAACCCGCTCGCCGATCCGGGGCTTCTTGGCCTCACCGCCGGAGCGAACGCAGCGTTGGCCATGACGATGGCCTTTTTCCCTTCCGCCCATTATCTGTTGATCACGGTCGCCTGTTTGCTTGGTGCGGCCGTCGGAGCAGGCGTCGTCTTTGGCATCGGCGCCATGCGCCAAGGCGGGTTTTCTCCGCTGCGCATCGTCCTGGCCGGCTCGGCGGTCTCGGCGCTTTTGTTCGCCATCGCTGAAGGGATCGGACTGTATTTCCACATTTCCAAAGACGTCTCGATGTGGACGTCAGGCGGGGTGGCCGGGGTCTCATGGAAACAGCTGGCCGTTGGCGTCCCGCTCATTGCAATTGGTCTGGCTATTGCTGTTTCGTATGCGCGGCCGCTGACGATCCTTAGCGTAAGCGAAGACGTCGCCGTCGGCGTCGGACAAAAAACAGCAGCCGTGAAAACAGCGCTGTTTTTGGCGGTGTTTTTGCTGACGGGAGCGTCAGTCGCAATCGCCGGCAATATCACCTTTATTGGATTGATGATCCCCCACCTCGTGCGGGCGATCGCCGGCGCCGACTACCGGTTCGTCATCCCGCTGTCAGCGACTGGCGGCGCCGGCGCCATGGTGCTGGCCGACACGGCGGCGCGCACGATCCATGCACCGTTCGAAACGCCGGTAGCCGCCATCATCGCCGTCATTGGCTTGCCGTTTTTCCTCTTCGTCGTCCGGAAACAAGGGAGGGGCTTTTCATGAGAAAACAAAGTCTTTCGCTCTTTGCCTTGCTTGCGCTGCTCATTGCCGCAACGGCGGCCGTCGCCTTAGGCACCGGCGATGCGCCGCTCTCATATAACCGCATCGTCCCGACACTGTTTGGCTACGGTTCGATGGAAGAGGAATTCATTTTGTTTTCCCTTCGCCTGCCGCGCCTTTTCATCACCTTGTTGGCCGGCATGGCGCTCGCCTTATCCGGGGCCGTATTGCAAGGCCTCACGCGCAATGACCTCGCCGACCCGGGCGTGCTTGGGATCAACGCCGGCGCCGGCGCAGGCGTCGCCTTGTTCTTTTTGTTTTTCCCGATTGAGGCCGGAACATTTCTTTACACCTTGCCGCTCGTTGCCTTCGCCGGAGCGCTGCTGACGGCGGCTGCCATCTATGCTGTCTCCTACAATAAAACAACCGGGCTGCAGCCGGTGCCGTTTATCTTAACCGGCGTCGGGTTTTCGATGGCGCTCTCCGGGCTGATGATCGTCCTCATTTCTGCGGCTGACCGGACGAAAGTCGATTTTATCGCCCGCTGGCTTTCCGGCAACATTTGGGGTGATGACTGGCCGTTTATTTCGGCTATGTTGCCGTGGCTGGCGGCGGGCACACTGGTGGCGTTGTATCGGGCGAAGCATCTCAATATTTTGCACTTAGGCGATCCTGTTTCAATCGGGGTCGGCGTCCACGTCCGCCGCGAGCGGCTCGTGCTTATGATAACAGCTGTGGCCGTCGCAGCCGCCGCCGTCTCCGTGACGGGAGGCATCTCGTTCATCGGCTTGATGGCGCCGCATATCGCCAAAGCCATTGTCGGCCCGCGCCATGAACGGGTCATTCCAGCGGCGATGCTGATCGGCGGCTGGCTGCTGCTTGCAGCCGACACGATCGGGCGCAACGCCCTCGCCGAGCCGCTCCCCGCCGGGGTCATCGTCTCCTTGATCGGCGCGCCGTATTTCATTTACTTATTGCTGAAACGTTGACATCCGCTGCTCGTCATTAGAGCGGATTCGAACGATAGCACCCACAAAAAAGGCGCCGGTTCATGAAACCCGGCGTCTTTTCCAAAAGCGGACAACCACAACGGCAAGGACAATCGCGATGATGACATAGACGACTTCAGCGTACGCGCCAATCACGTCGGATACTTTTCCCCACGACTGGCCGAGCGCCGCGCCAACGGAAATTAAAATCGTATTCCAAATGAGCGTCCCTAATACCGACAGCCAGACAAACAGCCATACGTTCATCTTCGCCATGCCGGCCGGAATGGAAATCAAACTGCGCACAAGCGGGATCATGCGGCCGAGAAACACCGCCCATACCCCGTAGCGTTGAAACGTCCGGTTCGCTTTGGCGATATCTTCCGGCTTCACCCGCAGCCATCCGCCCCAGCGGTCGACGATCCGCTCAAGCCGCTCGACAGACAATAGCCGGCCGACGCCATACAGCACCAACGCCCCGACGACCGAACCGGCAGTCGCCGCCGCAATAACGCCCGGCACCGTCAAAGACGTGTATGTCGTCATAAACCCGCCAAACGGCAAAATGACTTCCGACGGAATCGGCGGGAAAATATTTTCAAGCGCGATCATCAAAAAAATGCCGATATATCCGAATTGCTCCATAAAATCGGTGATCCAAGCCTGCACGCGTTCTTCCTCCATTCGCTCGCCCTTCGCTTATGTAGGATGTTTATGCATCGTCAATGCAATCCTTTCCCTATCTTAACAGAAAACCGCCATTCCCCGCAAAACAAAAAGGCGCCCCGCCGTATTTTCGGGACACCCTTTCTCCGTTTCTTTAAACAGCGGCCGGTTCGGACAGCACCTTTACAATCCGCTCAATCGCCCAGTCGAGCTCTTCTTTCGTAATAATGAGCGGCGGCGCAAAACGGATGACCGTTTCGTGCGTCTCCTTGCAAAGCAGTCCTTGTTCTTTCAGCGCTTCGCAATACGGACGCGCCGGTCCATGCAGCTCGACGCCGATAAACAAGCCGCGGCCGCGGATTTCTTTAATGTCTTTGTTTTCGATTTGTTTTAACTTCGCCAACAAATATTCGCCAAGCTCAAGCGACCGCTCCGCCAGCCGCTCTTCTTCGATCACCTCAAGCGCGGCAATCGACACCGCGCATGCGAGCGGATTGCCGCCGAACGTCGATCCGTGCGAGCCGGGTTCAAACACCGACAAAATATCACGGTTGGCGACGACGCACGAAATCGGGAACACCCCGCCGCCGAGGGCTTTTCCTAAAATATACATGTCAGGCACAACATCTTCCCAGTCACAGGCAAACAACTTTCCGGTCCGCCCAAGGCCGGTTTGGATTTCATCGGCGATAAACAAGACGTTGTTCTCCTTGCACACATCATACGCCGCTTTTAAAAACCCTTGCGGCGGAATGCGGATGCCGGCTTCCCCTTGGATCGGTTCAAGGAGAAACGCTGCCGTATTTGGGGTCAGCGCCGCTTTTAGCGCTTCAATGTCGCCGTACGGAATGATTTTCACCCCTGGCAAAAGCGGACCAAAACCGCGTTTATAGGCCGGTTCGGACGACAACGACACCACAGCGAGCGTCCGGCCGTGGAAGTTGCCTTCACAGACGATGATTTCCGCCTGGTTGTCCGGGACGCCTTTGACGTCATACGCCCAGCGGCGCGCCGCCTTGAGCGCTGTCTCGACCGCCTCCGCCCCGGTGTTCATCGGCAAGACCATCTCTTTGTTTGTCAGCCGGCACACCTTTTCATACCATGGGCCGAGCTGATCGTTATGAAAGGCGCGCGACGTGAGGGTGACGCGCTCAGCTTGCCGCTTTAACGCCGCAATAATTTTCGGATGGCGATGCCCTTGGTTGACAGCCGAATAGGCGCTTAACATGTCCATATAGCGGTTTCCTTCCGGGTCTTTCACCCATACTCCTTCTGCTTCGGAAATGACGATCGGCAGCGGATGATAATTATGCGCCCCGTATCGCTCCGTCTGTTCGATGAGCTGTTCGGATTTCGTTGTCATCAGGATCACTCCTCTTGGTTTCTCCTGCACGTTATCCTTTTCCCACTTCAGCCCCGCCTTGAAGCGGAAAACTCCTTGCCAGGACGTTGAACGCCCTCCGACCTACGCGGACGCTTCAAGAGGGAAGATTCTTAGGAACCCTTGCCCCACGGTGGGCTGTCCATCAATCCGCCCCCGTGCGCCCCGTAATTCTGCTGTCTTGCCGCGACAGCAAACAAAGCCCTACATTCAAACAATTTCGGACGGCTTATACTTTTGATTCATTGAAGGCAAAGGGAAGATGGACGGTGAACACCGGTTCATCCTCCACTTACGCTCACGCGCAGAAACGGGGGTCTCCTTGGCGCAGATGAATAAAAGAGGGCGGCCGCGGCCGCCCCGGCGTTAAAACATTTCCGACACCGTTTTTGCTTGCATATGGAGGATCAAGTAGTCCGGACCGCCTGCCTTCGAATCGGTGCCTGACATGTTGAAGCCGCCAAACGGCTGGTAGCCGACAATGGCGCCTGTGCAGCCGCGGTTAAAATACAAGTTGCCGACATGAAACTCGTGCCGCGCTTTCTCAAGGTTCGCCCGGTTGCGCGAAATGACGGCTCCCGTCAAGCCGTATTCCGTGTTGTTCGCGATCTCCAGCGCATGATCAAAGTCGCGCGCTTTCGCAAACGCCACGACCGGCCCGAAAATTTCTTCCTGCATAATGCGCGCGTTCGGGTCGACATCGGCAAACACCGTCGGCTGGATGAAGAAACCTTTCGAATCGTCTCCTTCTCCGCCCGTCATCAAGCGACCTTCCTGCTTGCCGATTTCGATGTACTCGATAATTTTGTTGTACGCCCCTTGGTCGATGACCGGGCCCATAAATGTCGCCTGTTCGGCCGGGTCGCCGACGTTGAGCTGTTTGGTCAGCTCGACGACGCGGTTTAGCACTTGGTCGTAGACGTCCTCGACGATGATCGCGCGCGAGCACGCCGAACATTTTTGCCCCGAGAAGCCAAACGCCGAGGCGACAATCGATTGCGCCGCCAGTTCGAGATCGGCTTCTTTGTCGACGACAATGGCGTCTTTTCCGCCCATTTCCGCAATGACGCGTTTCAACCAAATTTGCCCCGGCTGCACTTTGGCCGCCCGCTCATAAATGCGTACTCCGACTTCACGCGAGCCGGTGAAGCTAATAAACCTTGTGCGCGGATGGTCGACCAAATAGTCGCCGACTTCCGCCCCGCTTCCCGGGATATAGTTCAACACGCCGGCCGGAAGCCCAGCCTGTTCGAGCACTTCGACAAATTTATACGCCACAACCGGCGTTGCGCTCGCGGGTTTCAAGAGCACTGTATTGCCCGTCACAAGCGAAGCGACCGTCGTGCCCGCCATAATGGCAAACGGGAAGTTCCACGGTGAAATGACGACCCCGACCCCAAGCGGAATATAGAAAAACCGGTTCGTTTCCCCCGGACGGCTTTCAACCGGAATACCGTCTTTCAGCTTCAACATTTGCCGCGCGTAATATTCCATAAAGTCGATCGCTTCGGCCGTATCCGCATCCGCTTCGCGCCACGGTTTGCCCGCTTCTTTCACCATCCAAGCGGAAAATTCATGCTTGCGCCGGCGCACGATCGCCGCTGCGCGGAACAAAATATCGGCCCGCGCTTCCGGGCTCGTTCGGCTCCATGTACGGAACGCTTCATCAGCGGTTTTCATCGCCCGCTCCGCCAGCTCTTTGTTCGCCTTCGCCACCCGGCCGATCACTTCCGCTTTATTCGCCGGGTTGACCGACGTGATTTTGTCTTCCGTCATCACCCGTTCTCCGCCGATCACGAGCGGATAATCGCGGCCCAGCTCAGCTTCGACTTTTTTGAGCGCCGCTAAAAACGCTTCACGGTTCGCTTCTACGGTAAAATCAGTGAGCGGTTCATGTTTATACGGCTGCACCATCGAGTTCGTCCCCCTTCATTAGGCAAAAAAATTTTTCTCAATAAAACGCTTCCATAGTTATATTATGCAAATCTTTATGGCGCATTTCAACTTTTTTCTTTTGTCACCACCAGCTTTTTTCTAGTATCCCCTGTTTCCCCCGTCTTTACAACCCCATCGACCAGCTTCCGCCTTTCGCATTTTGCGAATGCACGTTTCAAGCGTCCTCCCTTCCCGTCGGCGTGGAATACCCATCCTTCTTGTTCATAGTATGCAAAATTTTTTTGCCTTCTTTATCTATGCAACAGCAGGCAATGTGGTATAATAGTTCCTAAAAAAAGAGGGGTATGTATGAACCGCGATGTGAAAGCGCTCTTATCCATCTACGCGCAAGTGATCGAGCTGATCGACCTCGGCATTCATGCCGTCGACAAACAAGGCAAAACGATCATTTACAACCAAAAAATGCGCGACATCGAGAGCATGGACATCGAGGATGTGCTTGATAAGAACATTTTAGATGTGTTTCGTTTTGACCCGAAACAGCCGAGCACACTGCTTCAAGTGTTGCAAACCGGCGAAAGCATCCTCAATCAACAACAAACGTATTTTAATAATAAAGGGCAGGCGGTGACGACGATCAACCACACGTATCCGCTGCGAAAAGACGGGGAAATCATCGGAGCGGTGGAAATCGCCAAAGACATGACGAAATTCCGCAAACTGATGGAAGAACAGCGGCAGCGTCAAGAGTCGGCGCGCACGTTCGCGGATATGATCGGTCAAAGCGCGGCCATACAAGCAGCGATCCGCCTCGCCAAATACGCCGCCCGCTCCGATGCGCCCGTCCTGCTTATCGGCGAAAAAGGAACGGGCAAAGAGCTGTTCGCGTCAAGCATTCACCACGAAAGCGGACGGCGGACGAAACCGTTTTTCGTGCAAACGTGCTTGGCGCTCCCTGACGATTGGCTCGAAACGATGCTGTTTGGCTGTGAAGAAGGAGATGAAATCCAACTTGGCTTGTTTGAACAGGCGGATGGCGGCACCGTGCTGCTTGACGATATCGACGCTTTAAGCTTGCCATTGCAGGAGAAGGTCGCACGTTTTTTGCAAGAAAAACAATTGATTCGTGTTGGCGGTCAACAACCGGTTCAAACCGACGTCCGCTTGATCGCCTCAACAAGCGGCGATCCGATCGACGCTGTTCAAGCCGGGGAACTATTGAAACCGCTATACTATCAGCTCGCCGTCCATTGCATCGTCCTGCCGCCATTGCGCGAACGGAAAGAAGACATTTTGTCGCTGGCAACCCATTTCATCCGCCAAGGCAACGAGCGCTACGGTTTAAACGTCGAAAGACTCAGTGATGACGTACAAGAGGCGTTTCTTGCTTACCGTTGGCCCGGCAACGTGCGCGAACTGGAAGCCGTCATTTTGGAAACGATGGCGACGATGGAACAAGAGGAGACGATCACCCTCGCCCATTTGCCTGCCTCTTTTCGGGCCAGACTCGCTCCCGATGATGCTAAAACCGACTTTTTATTTGATATCGAAGACATGTTGCCGCTTGACAAATACATGGAGGAAGTCGAAATTTACTACATCCGCAAGGCGCTGCAGCATCACGGCTTCAACATCACGAAAACAGCCAAAGCGCTCGGCTTAAGCCGACAAAACTTGCAATACCGCATCCGCAAGTATCAGATTGATAAAGAGTGGGGATAAACAGCAAGACAATGGAACCAAGAACAGCCGTTCAATAGAAAAGCACACGTTCGGAGTGATGTCCACTTTTCCGCAACGTGTGCTCCCAAATGAATTCCCGGTAAAGAAGCGGGGAAATCTTGTCTTATTGTTAGTTCTTTGATGATTCGAAAAATTTATTGTCCAAGGCAAATAACCGGCTGCCGCTAAGACAAAGAGCAATCGCCACGGACAATAAGGTGACATCCAATTCATACCCTGCTGTTTGCCCATTGCCCAAGAAACCGGCCGACAACTTGGCGGTGAAAATGGCGCCAAGCATCACACATGCAAGCAGCGCCGAAATCATTCTCGTTCCCAATCCCAAGATTAAGGCCATTCCTCCGATCAGTTCAATAAAGGCGACAACGTAACCAAGAAACCCGGCCACACCAATGCTTTCGAACCAACCGGCTACGTTGCCAAGACCCATTTGGAATTTGGCGATGCCGTGAATCAGAAATGTCACCCCTAAAACGACCCGTAAAATCAACAACGCCCATTCGTATTTTTGCGCCATTCTTCGTTCTCCTCCGTGTTATCGCACGGTTTTTAACGCCCGGCTCCATAATAAAAGCTCATCCAGCATCGCATTGACTTGTTCAACATGGAACGCTTGAGGCTTAAACACTGTTCCATTCTCAAAATCCGTAAACAGCGACAATGTCGGATGTGTACGGACGTCAGCGATTTTGAGCTCGCCGCAAATTCCGCGCAAATGTTCAGCGGCACGGGCCCCGCCGGTCGAACCGTAACTGACAATTCCTGCCGCCTTATTGTTCCAAGCTTCACGAGCCCAATCAAGCGCATTTTTTAACGCCCCGGTAATGCTATGGTTGTATTCCTGGACGATGAATACGAACCCGTCAAGACTAGCCAGTTTCTCGTTCCAAGCAGCGATGCCCGGCTCCGTTCCGTCTGTTGTTCCGAAAAACGGCAAGTTAAAATCAGCAATATCCACAATCTCATAATGGGCATCCCCACGTTGATCGGCAAGTTCTTTCACCCATTTTCCGACTTGCGGACTGACGCGCCCTTGCCGAGTGCTTCCTAAAATAATCCCGATCTTTAACGTTTCATTGGCCATGGTTGGTTCCTCCTTCGTTTCTTTTTTCAGCAATTTATCAAAAAAACCCATGTTTTACACCGCCTTCTTCTATGATGAATAAGTTTCTATGTGGAAATTTGCAAAAGGATACGGTTTCCCGAAGGATCCCATGTCATCAATACTCCATTTTCCTCCTTGACAGAAGCGCCGACTTCCCTCAACCCGGCGGCCACTTTTTCCTTTGCCGCTTCATCCGGCAACATGAGTGTAAAAGATTCAAGGCCAACGCTGTTCGCTGGCGGCATCGGCGCGCCGACGCCATTCCACGTATTTAGGCCAATATGGTGATGGTACTTTCCTGTCGAAAGAAACAGCGCCTGGCCTCCGTATCGATTGACAACGTCGAATCCTAACCCTTTCGTATAAAACTGTTCAGCCTGCCGCAACTCTGAAACGTGCAGATGAATGTGCCCGATCAACGTCCCGCGCGGAAGGCCATGCCAAGCTTCCTCTTTCCCTTCGGCCAGCAGTCCTTTCACATCCAATGGCTCCGTCGACATAGCCACCTCTTCGTTCGCCCATCTCCATGTGGAAGACGGCTTGTCGGCATATAGCTCAATTCCATTTCCATCCGGATCGGCCAAATAAATGGCCTCACTCACCCAATGGTCAGCGCCCCCTTGCAGCGGATAGCCAATGCGAAGCAAATGGGCGAACACTCTTCCTAAGTCGGCCCGCGTCGGAAGCAAGATCGCAAAATGGTACAGCCCTGTTGTCCGGCCCTGCTTCGGAATGACGTTTTCCGGCTGTTCAACCGACAACAAAACCGTTTGGCCATCAGCCGTAAACAACGCCTGCCGGTCTGTTTTTTTCCACACTTTAAAGCCGATGACTTGTTCATAAAAATCGATCGAACGCTCGATATTCTCCACCTTGATGCTGACCTGGCTGACGAACGTTGCCGGCTTGCGATGGAAATTCATGTCGCCACCTCCTTATCACTGTGGATATAAGTGAATATTAACTTACTTTATGTAAGTAAGTATATATTTATAATTTAGTTAAGTCAAGTTAATTTATTTATAAAATATAATTAAGTTATCCCGTAAAATCAGTTACAATATGAACAAGGAACAAAAGTTTCCTTGACTTCGTCCACTTCGCCCCTGACAGGCTCACGTGAATGAACATCATAGTTGTTCAGCCGCTGGAACCGTTTATAATAAAGGTAAGGAGATGATCGAATTGGATAAAACGCTTTGTCCTCGATTTGAAAAAGCCATGGGATTATTAAGCCAGCGGTGGACGGGATTAATTATTTACCAGCTGCTGACCGGACCGCAGCGTTTTTGCCATATTGAATCCGCGATCGGCATCAGCGGCAGGGTCTTATCAGAGAGACTAAAGGATTTGGAAAATGAGGGGATTGTCAAGCGGGAAGTGTTTCCGGAGACGCCGGTTCGCATTGAATACTCGTTAACAGAGAAAGGGCAGGCTCTTGAACCGGTTATGCGTGAAATTGAAAAGTGGTCAAAAACGTGGCTTATGGACAACGGAGGATAACGCGGCCATGATCGATGCCCATATCCATCTCGACCAGTATCCGAACATCAGCGAACAAATCGAGCGCTGGCAAGAGGCTGGCATCACCGGTGTCGTCGCCGTCTCCACCGATTTGCGCTCGAGCTACCGGACGCTCGAACTGAAGCAGCAGTTCCCTTCCTTCATCTATGCGGCTATCGGCTTTCATCCCGAACAGCCGCTGCCAAGCGAAAGCGACTGGAACGAATGGACAAAGCTCGTCAAGCAAGAGCGGCCGCTGCTCGCCGCCATCGGCGAAGTCGGGCTGCCATACTATTCCGCAGAAGCGGGCGCCAAGCTGCCCGCCTATCAAGAACGGTTAGCCGAAATCGCGGCCATCGCCGCCGATGCCTCCTTGCCGCTCGCCCTTCACGCCGTCTACGACCGTGCCGAAACCGCCTTGGCCATCTTGCGGCAAGCCGGCGTCCGACACGCCCATTTCCACTGGCTGAAGGCTGATCCAACGGTGGTCAGACAAATCGTCGCATGCGGCTACTACATTTCCGTCACACCGGAAGTGTGCTACCGCGAACGCGACAAGCAACTATTATCTTTTGTTCCGATCGAACAGCTGCTCTTAGAAACCGACGGCCCATGGCCATTTGCCGGCCCGTTTGCCGGAAAACCGACAACGCCGCTATGGCTGCTCGACTCCGCTCGTACCGTGGCCGCCCAATACAGACGGGATGTCGAACAAGTGAAAGCGGTCACCACAGCGAATGCGAAGCGGCTTTATGGGAAAGCAACAAGATGACAAAGCCGAGCAGCAAGAAATCCCCTGCTCGGCTTGAAATCTATTCCGGGAAACTGTTCTACCCATGGCCAGCCTCTTCCCGGTCTACATATTCCTTCTTCACCTGCTTTAACGTCGCCACGATGAGAAAACTGACAATGACGAGCAAACACCATGAACTCACCTTCCCAAGATGAACGAGGCTCCACGCCTTCGCTTGGTTCGGATATTGCCAAGCGCCAAAAAAGGTGGCGATGTTTTCCGCGATCCAGATGAAAAACCCGATCAGCAAAAACGACAAAACAAGCGGCATCCGGTAGCGCACTCCCCCGACCTCATACGTCACCCATGACCGCCAAAAGACAAGCATGACGAAGCTTGAGAGCCACCAACGAACGTCCACCCAATAATGGTGGGTGAAAAAATTCAAGTAAATCGCCGCCGCCAACGGAACGACGAGCCAAAACGGCGGCCATTGCACAAGCTCCACCTTCAGCCTTCGCCACGCCTGGCAAAGGTAGCTCGCCACGCTCGCATACATGAACCCGCTGTACAGTGGTACGCCAAAGAGTTTCGTATACCCCTCTTCCGGATACGACCACGACCCCATGCGCACTTTAAACAGCTCGAGCGCAAGCCCAATGATGTGGAACAAGGTGATCACCTCAAGCTCATCCCGCGTTTCCAGCCCTGACCGCACCATCCACCATTGCATGAGAAGGCAAATGACAAGCAGCCAATCATAACGCGGCAACAGCGGAAGCGGCACGAGCTTCGTCAGCGCCAATGAGGCAAAAATGACGACCGGAAACACGCACGATCGCGCCTGCTCCCAGCCAAAACGAATCAGCTGCTTCAATGCCGTGACGATAGTCCACTGTCGCGTCCTAACCACCAACGGCTGACAAAACGGATCGCTCGCCCCATATTCTCCTTTCATCGGTCGCCCCTCCCCATCTTCACGAATTTGCCTCCTCGTCCTCGCTCCGGTACTCCAAAATATCGCCAGGCTGGCAGTCGAGCGCCTTGCAAATGGCTTCCAATGTCGAAAAGCGGATCGCTTTTGCTTTCCCATTTTTCAAAATCGACAAGTTCGCCATCGTGATCCCGACTTTCTCCGACAGCTCAGTCACGCTCATTTTCCGTTTGGCCAACATGACATCCAAATTGACGATAATCGGCATGCCGTCCACCTCAAATCGTAAGCTCATGTTCTTGTTTGATTTCGATCGCCTGCTGCAGCAGCTTTTGCAAGACAGCGGCGAACACAGCGATGACAAGCGACGCAAACGGCACAATCAGGCCGACGAAAATGACGCCCGGAGCGTCGTCTTTCTCGGCGTACAAGTAAAACAGCGGCAAGGAGAGCAAATGCAGCCCGCTGATGGCGACGGCGCAATGCTTGATGACCTTGAGTGCTTTCACCGACGCCTCGGAAAACGCATCGTTTCGGTCAATATACACTAACAGCCGAAACGCCTGGTACAAAGCAAAATAAAACGGCAGCGCGGACGCCTCAAACACAACATAAACAAAATACTTGACCGAAGGGAACGTTGGCACGAGCTTGACAGCCACCTTCGCAAGCGCAGGCACCAAAAATAGGCACAATGCCAAAACCGGAAGGCCGATCAACACTAAAGACGCCTTCAAAAACAACGTTTCCCGTTTCATCGAAACACCTCACTGACCGGTTTTCGATTTTATTGTAACGGTTGATTTATCGTTTTTCAATAAATAATTATTGATTTTAATTAAATTTTTGTTGCAAAACACGATAAGCAAAAAAGCATTCCCGGCACAGGGGAACGCCTGATTACAAACGTTGATGCAACATAATCCTTGATTTTGGATCATTGCACAACCATATTCACTTCCACGCCGCCCATTACCAATCAATTCGCTTTCCATCCTGGAAAAATCCGCCGTTCGGCCCGTCAGGCCCGATCTCCGCCAGCCAAAGGATCGACTCGGCTGCTGGCTTTTCGGATTGCCGTTCATCAAACATGGGTGGGGCAAGCCCAACGCCGATCATAAGGTCATCTCGACGGTCTAGTATATATGGTCTAAGAGCCGATATTCGTGACGTGATTTCAACTTTTCGGGATGCTTCACTTTTATGGATGCAACCTCTCCGCAATCAAGACAAACCGTATCTCCAACAAACGGTCAAATCCATCACCGATGAACAGCTTTGGCTTCTGCTTTCGTTCTGTGTATCGTGCCAAACGGATGCTCAGGCGGAGCATAAATGGAATACAGCTTCAGAGGGACATGTCCTGTGTTGATCACATTATGCCACGTCCCCGCTGGAATCATGATGGCGTCATCTTCGGACACATTCCTTTCAAAATCCAGAACGTTTTTTCGTTTCCCCATTTGTACAAGCCCCTGTCCTTGTTCAATGCGGATGAACTGATCGACATCGGGATGCACTTCCAGACCGATATCGCCTCCAACATCGATGCTCATCAACGTCACCTGCAAATGGTTGCCCGTCCAGATCGCTGTCCGATAATTCGGATTCTGTTTGGCGGCTTGCTCGATATTGACCACGAACGGTTTCCCGCCGTAATCTTTCAATTCGATTTGAGGGTTCCTGTTATTCAGCAAGTTTTCAGAATAACCATGTGAATAAAAGTTTCGCCGGTCTTGTTGAAGGGTCCAGTAAGAAGGCATCGGATAGGGCCACTGCGTGCTGTAATACGGATGGACATAATAAGGATTCAATTCCGTGTTCACTCTCCTCACGCTTGGAATTTGTGGAATCTGCGACTAGTTTATGCAATCGCCCAGTAAGGAGTGACAAGAGCACATGGGCAAACGGAGCATCGTGAGGAGGAGAAACCGACAAAAAGCGGTGGCCATTCATCGCCATGAAACCCGAACAGGTTAGACCTTTCCCACCTGTCCGACCAACTCCGCCAAATGGTCTCCATTTTTCAAGTGTCAATAAGTCACATTTTTTACACCAACCACGCCGCTCCGATGCCGAGAAGGTACGTCATCCCCACGCACAAACACAGGCGCTTTCGCCCCCCATTATAAAAATCCTATAAACAAATAGGATATCTGCTTCATTATTGCACCGCATACTTGCCTTTTTCCCCTTTTTTTGCTCCAAATAAAAAGGAATCGAGAAAAGCACCGTCAGGTACCTTCCTCGATTCCCTTAAATCCTATTTCCTTCTCCCTCAATTTCTTCCCTAATCACCGCTGCACTTTTTATTCATCATCGAACTTTTTTGTGCATCGCTAAGGTTTTTTGGTAGAAAGACAAATATCTTTCCCACCGCCAACCCGCTCACTCCACCGTCACGCTCTTCGCCAAGTTGCGCGGTTTGTCGACGTCGCAGCCGCGGTGCAGAGCGGCATAGTACGCGATCAGCTGCAACGGCACGACGGAGACAAGCGGCGTAAGATCCGGATGGACAGCCGGGATGATGAAGCGGTCGCCGTCGCCTTCTAAGCCGCGCATCGAGATGACGCACGGGTTCGCGCCGCGGGCGACGACTTCTTTTACGTTGCCGCGAATGCTCAAATTTACGTGCTCTTGGGTGGCAAGCGCGATGACCGGCGTGCCGTTCTCAATCAAGGCGATCGTGCCGTGTTTCAGCTCGCCGCCGGCGAACCCTTCCGCTTGGATGTAAGAGATCTCCTTCAGTTTCAGCGCGCCTTCTAGGCAGACATAGTAGTCCACCGCACGGCCGATGAAGAAGCAGTTGCGCGTCAACGTCAAGTAGTCGCTCGCGATGTTTTCCATTTCTTCTTTCGCGTCGCACAGCATTTCCATCACATTGGCGACGATGGCGAGCTCTTTCGTCAAGTCAAAGCCCAGCTCAAAGCCTTTCGCTTTCGCCGCGGCCGCCGCCAAAATCGCCAGCACGGCAATTTGCGCCGTATAGGCCTTTGTCGAGGCGACGGCGATTTCCGGACCGGCGTGCAACAGCAGCGTATAGTCGGCTTCGCGCGACAGCGTCGAACCCGGGACGTTCGTGATGGTGATCGCTTTATGGCCGAGTTTGTTCGTTTGCACGAGCACAGCGCGGCTGTCGGCCGTTTCGCCGCTTTGCGAAATAAAGAGGAAGAGCGGTTTTTCCGACAACAGCGGCATATTGTACGAAAATTCGCTGGCGATATGCACTTCGACCGGAATTTTCGCCCACGACTCGATCAATTGCTTGCCGACGAGGCCTGCGTGGTAGCTCGTACCGCACGCGACAATGTACAAACGGTCGGCGTTCAGCACTTCGTTGATGATCGCTTGGTCAATCGTCAATCCGCCGTTTTCGTCTTGGTATTTTTGAATGATGCGGCGGATGACAAACGGCTGCTCGTCAATTTCTTTCAACATGTAATGCGGGTACGTCCCTTTTTCAATGTCGCTCGCATCGAGCTCGGCCGTAAACGGCTTCCGTTCGATTGTTTCACCGTTTAACGTTTGAATCGTGACGTTCTCGCTCGTGACGATGACCATTTCCCCATCCATCAGTTCGACGAATCGGTTCGTCACATGCAGCATCGCCATCGCATCGCTCGCTACAACGTTAAATCCATCGCCCAAGCCGACGAGAAGCGGGCTTTTGTTTTTCGCCGCATAGATCGTGTTTTCGTCTTGCGCGTCGATCATGGCGATGGCGTACGATCCTTTCAACAGCGAGAGCGTTTTTCGAAACGCCTCTTCCGTTGCCAGTCCGTCGTTGACGAACGTTTCGACGAGCTGGACGATCACTTCCGTGTCCGTGTCGCTTTGGAATGTGACATCGGCCAAATAATCGCGCTTCACCATTTCATAGTTCTCGATGACGCCGTTATGCACGAGCGTAAACCGGCCTGAGGCGCTTTGGTGCGGGTGGGCGTTCACCCGGCTTGGCGCCCCGTGCGTCGCCCAGCGCGTATGGCCAATGCCGACCGTCGCCTTGACGTTCAAATCGACGATGCGGCGCAAATCGGCGATCCGCCCTTTTTCTTTAAACACATGAACCCCGTTCTCATTTAAGACGGCGATCCCCGCCGAATCGTAGCCGCGATACTCGAGTTTTTCCAATCCGCGCAATAAAATTTCCTTCACATCTTGGTAACCGATATAACCAACAATGCCGCACATGGCAACGTTTCCTCCTTTAGTATCGGAGGCTGCCGCCAACGAGATCCGCAATCGCTGTTCAGTTGTCAAAGAACAAGCCAGAGCCTCGCCGATGAACGCGGCAGACTCCCTATCTGTATTCGCGCGATGATATCCTCCCCTTTGTGCAAAGGGTCGCCCCTTTGTTTTAAGAGAGGACTTGCGGCTGTCATCGCATCAACCGGGAGGCATCCGCCGAAACCCTCGATAAACCTCCTCCTCGTCAACTAAGCGCACTTCCGTCCTTGCGCTTAGTCCAGGCGCTTTTCATCGTCAAAACGAGTGCAACAACCAACCAGTTTTTCTTTTTGAGGCGTTCAATCCGTTGCAACAAACTGCTGTTCCTGATCCCCTTGCTTCGCCCTGCCATCGCCTCCTTTCATGCAAAAGGCAACAACGTTAATATTACAGGACATTCCCAGCGGCGTCAACTATTTATATAAAATACCCTATGCATAAACGAAAGGAAATGTTCCGTTTATGCATAGGGTGGTTGTCCAGGCGGTCGATTATTCCGCTCCCATTTCACGGCGGACGACATCGGCGATCCGCTCAACGTAGGCGCGACACGCCTCTTCGGTTGGAGCCTCAGCCATAATGCGCACGAGGGGTTCCGTCCCTGACGGACGAACGAGGACGCGGCCATTGCCGTTCATCTCTGCCTCCACTTCCTGAATCACTTTTTTCACTTGTTCGTTTTCCATTGCTTTTTCCTTATCGGCCACCCGGACGTTCACAAGCAGCTGCGGGTATTTTTTCATTTCCCCGGCCAACTCGGAAAGCGGCTTGCCTTTGATTTTCATGATGTTGACGAGCTGGAGCGCTGTCAACATGCCGTCCCCCGTTGTGTTGTAATCGAGGAAGATGATGTGTCCGGACTGCTCGCCGCCGAGGTTGTAGCCGTTCTTCTTCATTTCTTCGACGACATAGCGGTCGCCAACGGCGGTTTGCACGCTTTTGATTCCCTGCGCCTCAAGCGCTTTGTAAAACCCAAGGTTGCTCATGACGGTCGAGACGACGGTTTGGTGCTTGAGGCGGCCGGTTTCTTTTAAATATTTGGCGCAAATGTACATGATCTGGTCGCCATCGACGATGTTGCCGTTCTCATCGACGGCAATGAGGCGGTCGCCGTCGCCGTCAAAGGCAAGCCCGACATCGGCTCCTTTTTCTTTGACAAATGCAGCGAGCGCTTCCGGATGGGTGGAACCGACTCCTTCGTTAATGTTCAGCCCGTTTGGCGAAGCGCCCATTGTGATGACGTCAGCGTCCAAATCGGCAAACAAATACGTTGCCAATGACGACGTCGCCCCGTGCGCGCAGTCGAGGGCGATTTTTAACCCTGAGAAATCTTCATCGATCGTCTGCTTTAAATATTGCAAGTACTTTTGTCCGCCTTCAAAATAATCATTGACCTGGCCAAGCGAGGCGCCAATCGGTCGCGGCAGCATATCCTCAGGGCTGTCGATCAGCGCTTCAATTTCTTCTTCCTGCTCATCCGACAGTTTAAACCCGTCCGGGCCGAAAAATTTAATGCCGTTATCTTGGACGGGGTTGTGGGAGGCGGAAATCATAATGCCAGCCTGTGCCCCGAGCGCTTTCGTCAAATAGGCGACGCCTGGTGTGGAAATGACGCCAAGGCGCATCACTTCCGCTCCGATCGAAAGCAGTCCGGCGACAAGGGCGCCTTCCAACATATGCCCGGAAATGCGCGTGTCGCGTCCGATCAACACTTTCGGACGCTCCGCACTTTTCGTCAGCACATATCCACCGCAGCGGCCGATTTTAAACGCCAACTCCGGCGTCAGCTCACGATTCGCTACCCCGCGTACACCATCGGTGCCAAAATATTTACCCATTCGGTCACTCTCTCCTTACTGTACAATTTATTGTGCAACTGCTTTTTCGCTAATATTGACCATCGCCGTTTCCGTCGATGGCTCCCATCGGACTTGTTCCGGTTTGTCCCATTGGATGGGAACTTGGTGCTCGCCGGCATCGAGCCCGCTGACATCGACATAAAGACGGACATCGTCCTTCGTCAAACCGCGGACGATATCAGGCGGACCGATGAGACGGACAGTAATTTTCCCTTCGAGCGGCTTCAAAAAATCGGCTTCGTACGAATCCGGCAGACCGACAACCGTGATCGGCACGTTCTCCCATGTGCGCGCCTCATCTTTTTCGATGTCGATATGAACCTTGACTTTGGCCGGGTCAACACTTTTTACTCCGTCGGGGGACGGAACGTCAAGCTCTACCGTTGTATCATCGGTGATGTCATCCAAATCGACCGTCAATCCTTCTAGCTTGTCAATTTGATCGAGCACCTCTTTCGGCCCATAAATCGTCACCCGGTCCGGCTCCGGATCGATGCTAACAAGGTGTACTCCGTCCGGCAGCTCCCCAGTGGTTTGTACTTGAAGTGGCACGGTCTTGCTCGGACTTTTTACCGGTACGGTCACTTCCACAACTGACGGCTGTGGCTCAACATTTATTTCATTGCCACCGCGGTCGTACACTCGGACTCGTGCTTCTTTCGTCAGCGTTTCCGTTGCTCCCTCCAAGTCGACGATCGCTTTGACAAACGAAATCTCGTCAATCAGCTCTTTCGCCCCGGTAATCGTCACAGCGTCCGGTTTCACGGTCGGCTCTCCGACAGAGTAGCCTTCAGGCATTTTGTTTCGGTTGAAAAACTCAACACCGATCGGGAAGCGTTTTGATACTTTTTCACGGATCGTCACTTTCACCGAAGCAGGCTGAATATTCACTTTCAGTTTCTCGGAAACATCCTTGTATTTGATCGGCACCGTATACGTTCCTAATGGCAAGTCGGTTAAATCGACGTACACTTCGAAATTCCGCTGCAGTGCCGTCGGTTTGACGATGCTTGCCGGACCTTGAAGCGTGACATTTACATATTTCGGCACGCCGGATACGACCAAGTTTTCCTCATCATAGTAGGCGACAACCGGGATATCGATCAATGTTTCCGTATTGTCCTGGCCAAATGTATTGCGTGTCTGCTCCCCGGGTTTCGCCCCGATATTGGCCGACATATAAAGCATAATGGCCAACAATAAAGAGACGACACGAATAAACCAAGGATGGTCCATTAATTTATCCATGTTTCTTCCCCCTCCATTGCCAACGGGAAGAAGCGGCGGTCTTCGCAGCCGGAGCCAACTCGCCTGTCAACAGTTCCCGGAATTCATCGATCGTTAAATCGCGGTACAGTTCGCCGTTTTTCGCCACTGACACCGCCCCGGTTTCCTCGGATACAACGACGGTGACACTGTCGGTCACTTCGCTAATGCCGAGCGCCGCCCGATGGCGCGTCCCGAGCTCCTTTGAAATGAACGGGCTCTCCGACAACGGCAAATAACAGGCCGCCGCAGCAATTTGATTTTTTTGAATAATCACTGCCCCATCATGAAGCGGTGTATTCGGAATGAAAATATTAATAAGCAACTCCGACGATACGTGCGCGTTTAGCATAATTCCGGTTTCAACATAGTCGCCCATCCCGGTTTCCCGCTCGATGGAAATGAGCGCCCCAATGCGCCGTTTCGCCATATATTCGGTCGCTTTCACGATAGCCTCAACCATCCGCAACCGCTCTTCATCTTCATTGACTGTACTGCGGGTAAACAGCCGCCCGCGGCCAAGCTGCTCGAGGGCGCGCCGCAATTCCGGCTGAAAAATGATGATGATCGCGAGAAACCCCCAAATGATCGCTTGATCCATCAGCCATTGCAGTGTAGTGAGTCCGAGATAATTGCTCACGAAGCGGACTAAAATAATTAAAAAAATGCCCTTTAATAACTGAATGGCCTTCGTCCCGCGAATCATCATCATCAATTTATAAATGACATACCAAACAACAAGAATGTCGACGATTTTCAATAAATACGACAAGATGGGGAGCTCTTCGAAGGACATCTTCACACTTCCTTTATTTCTACTTCCAATCTTCTGATGGTCATGGAAAAAGCCATCGGACGATGGCTGCCATCATTCAAGCGATTGGAGCGCACGGCTGACCCTCTCTTTAATATTATACCAAATCCATTCAAACACTTGATTAATTTCCTCTACTTCCCCGGTCACCCGCCCGGCCGACGCCATATATTTCTCCCCGTGGATCACCGTTACATCCCCATCAACCGTTCCTTCAATCCGGATCGATCCATTGCGGACGACAATGTCCCCTTTGACAGTTTCACCTTCTGGCACGATGACCATATGGTCGCGGATCACCACATGTTCATCAGCTGAAACGGAAAACGCTCCTTGCCCTCCCCATGAGGAGGCGACGCTTCCCATGGTGAGAAGAAGAAACAGCGAAGCGGCAGTCAACAGTGGATGTCCGTGCAGCCAACGGCGCAGCCGTGCAGTCTTTTTCTCCTTCGGCATCGCCCCCATCACCACTGACGTAAACGAGGGCGGCGCGGTCACATGGGAGGCATATTGTAGAAAGGCAACCGTTTTTTTTAGCTCATGAAAATGGGTAGCACAAGCGGTACACGAACGCAAATGCTCTTTTAGCCGTTGCTCCTCACCCGGCTGAAGATCACCGTCAAGATAGCTGTGCATGAGTAATACCATTTCTTTCGTACATTTCATAGTTTCCCACCCTCTTATAAATGGCCCAGTTGCCTGCGCAACGCTTCACGGCCACGATGCAGCCTCGTTTTCACCGTACCGACCGGCAGCTCTAAAATTTCGCTAATCTCTTGCAGCGACAAATCCTCAATGTATTTGAGCACGAGCACGCTTCGGTATTTCTCCGGCAGCTGTTCAATCGCCCGCTGTACCGTCTCCTGCAGTTCCAAGCTTTCCACCGCCTCTTCAGGGGACATTTCACGGGAAGGAAGCTGGGCCTGCATCGTCAATCCGTCCGTACCGTTTAGTTCCTCATCCAAATACACATCCGGCTTCCGTTTTCGCAATTTATCAATCGTTAAGTTCGTGGCAATGCGGTACAGCCACGTCGAAAACTTCATATCGGGATTGTACTTGTCAATATGAATATAAGCGCGGATAAACGCTTCCTGTGCCGCATCTTCCGCCTCATGGCGATTTCCAAGCATTCGGTAACAAAGGCGGTAAATCTTATCTTTATACAAATCGACAAGATCCGCATATGCGTTTTGGTCGCCTTTTCGGATCGCCTTAATTCTTTTTTTAATAAACAGATCCATAAAATACAATACCCCCGCCCTTACGGCTCATCTTATATTACGGCATTTCACTATGAAAAGTTTCATGCAACATGTTTATTGTACCATAGAACCGAAAGAGGAGGGGAAGCCAAACGAATGGCAACCCCTCCCGGTCACAGCGGGGAAAAAGCGATTTTGAACCGCCCGACAGCCCGTTAAATGAGTTTCTCCCCAAATAGCGACCCCATCAATGCTACTGCGACAGAAGCGGTTTTATTCCGCTCATCTAAAATCGGGTTCACTTCCACAAATTCCGCCGAAGTGACAAGTTGTGCTTCTGCCAGCATCTCCATGGCCAAGTGGCTTTCCCGGTATGTCAATCCGCCAATAACTGGCGTACCAACCCCTGGCGCATCGCTCGGGTCAAGTCCATCCAAATCGAGCGACAAGTGGACACCGTCCGTCCGTTCTTTTAAATAGGCGATCGTTTCTTCCATCACCTTCGTCATCCCAAGCCGGTCGACCTCATGCATTGTATAAATTTTGATCCCTTTTTCACGAATAAATTTCTTCTCCCCGTCATCGAGAGAACGAACCCCGATCAACACGACATGTTCCGGTTTGATTTTCGGGCTGTATCCGCCGATCCCCGTCAACGTTGGATGACCGAACCCAAGACTCGCCGCCAGTGGCATACCATGAATGTTTCCGGATGGCGACGTTTCCTCGGTATTGACATCGCCGTGTGCATCATACCAAATGACTCCAAGCCGCTCATAATGCCTGGCCACCCCGGTGAGCGTACCGATCGCGATGCTATGATCGCCACCTAGCACAAGCGGGAAGCGCCCCCGTCTGACCACCTCATCTACGGCCGCGGCCAACTTTTCATTCGCTTCCGCAACCGCTTTCAAATTACGCAGCCGTCCATCCCCCTGTTCGTGCAACCTCTCCGCCTTTCCAATCGGGATGTCTCCCAAATCTTCAATATCGTAATGAAGGCGTTCCAGCCGCTCAATCACACCTGCATAGCGAATCGCGCTCGGTCCCATATCGACGCCGCGGCGCGTCTGCCCCAAGTCCATCGGTACACCGATAATTGAGATTGGTTTCATGATGTCTTTCTCTCCTTTCCCATTTCCCCTTACACTCCTATTGTAGGGAAAGGGGAAGGATGACTCAACTCAACACTTTTTCGAATATTTATGCCATTTTGTTTCCCTCTGCTCGCTTCCATTCCATTGGAGAAATTGAAGATGTTCACTCGGATAGGAAGAAAAAAGGCAGTCTACTTCATATTGCGAAGTAGACTGCCTTTTACTTTTAATGGAGCCTATCGGGATCGAACCGATGACCTCCTGCGTGCAAAGCAGGCGCTCTCCCAGCTGAGCTAAGGCCCCGTTCAAAGCGGAAGACGGGACTCGAACCCGCGACCCCCACCTTGGCAAGGTGGTGTTCTACCACTGAACTACTTCCGCATCATGGTGAGCCATGGAGGACTCGAACCTCCGACCCTCTGATTAAAAGTCAGATGCTCTACCTGCTGAGCTAATGGCTCATGTTTTCAATAACACTCCAAGCATTGCTTTGCTCTACCTGCCCCTTCCTCTGCAAGCTCATTCAAGGAAGTTAAGTGCGTCGGGGGAGACCGCCAGTGAAGGGAGACTGTGATTTTATGTACAAAAAAATAATGGCTGGGCTAGCTGGATTCGAACCAGCGCATCACGGAGTCAAAGTCCGTTGCCTTACCGCTTGGCTATAGCCCAACGTTATAAAAGGAAAGGCGTGTCCGGTAATTATGATACCTCTTTTATGGGGGATTATACATTTTGAAATCAACCGTCCTTTTAGGGACGGTTGATTTCAAAAAGAGTGACCCGTACGGGATTCGAACCCGTGTTACCGCCGTGAAAGGGCGGTGTCTTAACCACTTGACCAACGGGCCAAAAAATCAATGGAGCTTCCAACCGGGCTCGAACCGGTGACCTCTTCCTTACCATGGAAGTGCTCTACCTACTGAGCTATGGAAGCATCAAAATGGCTCCGCAAGTAGGATTCGAACCTACGACCTACCGGTTAACAGCCGGTTGCTCTACCGCTGAGCTATTGCGGAATGATGAGGAAAAACTACATCTTCTCAATATGCCCGTTGCCTCTTCCTACGCTGACTAATTCCAAAAAGCACGTTCAACATTCATAAAGCTCTATGTCCCTTCCTCTTCCAGCCGATTCGAGGAAGCTGGATGCGTCGGGACAACTCGGAGCAAATTCGATGATGCCAAAGCTCGTCGCTAAGCTATTGCGGTAATGATACAACATTGCCTAGCGACGACCTACTCTTGCAGGGGCGCTGGCCCCAACTACCATCGGCGCTGGAGGGCTTAACTTCCGTGTTCGGGATGGGAACGGGTGTTTCCCCTCCGCTATCATCACTAGGCAATGAATGATTGATTTGCTTTAGACAGTAACTATTATATTCATTCTGTTTTGTTTGTCAATAGGAAATTCATTCCTTCAAAACTAGATAACCGTTTTGGGAAGAAGCCGCGGCGCTTCCGCTTTTCATGCTGTTTAGCTTCGGCTCGCCGCCGCTCGCCTGCGCTTTTCACTGTCTAGTTCCGGCCGCCATCGGCTCGCGACGCTTCGGTCCTGCTGCGGCGGCGACAGCCTCCTCGCAGGCCCTCCAGCGCGTTTCGCCGATAAGCGGGCGGCCTCCACTTTTCTTGGTTAAGCCCTCGATCGATTAGTATCCGTCAGCTGCACGTGTCGCCACGCTTCCACCTCGGACCTATCGACCTCGTCATCTTCGAGGGATCTTACTCGCTTCACGCGATGGGAAATCTCATCTTGAGGGGGGCTTCACGCTTAGATGCTTTCAGCGCTTATCCCGTCCGCACATAGCTACCCAGCGGTGCCCCTGGCGGGACAACTGGTACACCAGCGGTGCGTCCATCCCGGTCCTCTCGTACTAAGGACAGCTCCTCGCAAATTTCCTGCGCCCACGACGGATAGGGACCGAACTGTCTCACGACGTTCTGAACCCAGCTCGCGTACCGCTTTAATGGGCGAACAGCCCAACCCTTGGGACCGACTACAGCCCCAGGATGCGATGAGCCGACATCGAGGTGCCAAACCTCCCCGTCGATGTGGACTCTTGGGGGAGATCAGCCTGTTATCCCCGGGGTAGCTTTTATCCGTTGAGCGATGGCCCTTCCATGCGGAACCACCGGATCACTAAGCCCGACTTTCGTCCCTGCTCGACCTGTCCGTCTCGCAGTCAAGCTCCCTTGTGCCTTTGCACTCTCCGAATGATTTCCAACCATTCTGAGGGAACCTTTGGGCGCCTCCGTTACCTTTTGGGAGGCGACCGCCCCAGTCAAACTGCCCACCTGACACTGTCTCCCACCCCGATAAGGGGTGCGGGTTAGAATTTCAATACCGCCAGGGTGGTATCCCACCGCCGCCTCCACCGAAGCTGGCGCTCCGGCTTCTCTGGCTCCCACCTATCCTGTACAAGCGATACCAAAATTCCATATCAGGCTGCAGTAAAGCTCCACGGGGTCTTTCCGTCCTGTCGCGGGTAACCTGCATCTTCACAGGTAATATAATTTCACCGGGTCTCTCGTTGAGACAGTGCCCAAGTCGTTACACCTTTCGTGCGGGTCGGAACTTACCCGACAAGGAATTTCGCTACCTTAGGACCGTTATAGTTACGGCCGCCGTTTACTGGGGCTTCGGTTCGCACCTTCGCTTGCGCTAAGCGCTCCCCTTAACCTTCCAGCACCGGGCAGGTGTCAGCCCCTATACGTCGCCTTTCGGCTTCGCAGAGACCTGTGTTTTTGATAAACAGTCGCTTGGGCCTTTTCACTGCGGCTCGTTCGGGCTCTTCACCCAAACGAGCACCCCTTCTCCCGAAGTTACGGGGTCATTTTGCCGAGTTCCTTAACGAGAGTTCTCCCGCGCGCCTTAGGATTCTCTCCTCGCCTACCTGTGTCGGTTTGCGGTACGGGCACCTCTTCCCTCGCTAGAGGCTTTTCTTGGCAGTGTGAAATCGGGGACTTCCGGATAACTCCGTCGCCGTCACCGCTTGGCCTTTTTGATCCGCGGATTTGCCTACGGATCAGCCTTGCGGCTTGGACAGGCTCTTCCAACCGCCTGCTCGCCCTATCCTCCTGCGTCCCCCCATTGCTCAAACGGGAAGGAGGTGGTACAGGAATCTCCACCTGTTGTCCATCACCTACGCCTTTCGGCCTCGGCTTAGGTCCCGACTAACCCTGAGCGGACGAACCTTCCTCAGGAACCCTTAGGCTTTCGGCGCAGAGGATTCTCACCTCTGTTTTCGCTACTCATACCGGCATTCTCACTTCTAAGCGCTCCACCAGTCCTTCCGGTCTGGCTTCTGTGCCCTTAGAACGCTCCCCTACCGATGACCAACGGTCATCCCGCAGCTTCGGCGGCACGTTTAGCCCCGGTACATTTTCGGCGCAGAGTCACTCGACCAGTGAGCTATTACGCACTCTTTAAATGGTGGCTGCTTCTAAGCCAACATCCTGGTTGTCTGGGCAACTCCACATCCTTTTCCACTGAACGTGCACTTCGGGGCCTTAGCTGGCGATCTGGGCTGTTTCCCTCTTGACCACGGATCTTATCACTCGCAGTCTGACTCCCAAGGATAAGTCATTGGCATTCGGAGTTTGACTGGGTTCGGTAACCCGATGAGGGCCCCTAGCCCAATCAGTGCTCTACCTCCAAGACTCTCACCTTGAGGCTAGCCCTAAAGCTATTTCGGGGAGAACCAGCTATCTCCAAGTTCGATTGGCATTTCACCCCTACCCACACCTCATCCCCGCACTTTTCAACGTGCGTGGGTTCGGGCCTCCAGCCGGTGTTACCCGGCCTTCACCCTGGACATGGGTAGATCACCTGGTTTCGGGTCGACGACGACGTACTCATACGCCCTGTTCAGACTCGCTTTCGCTGCGGCTCCGCCTGTTCGGCTTAACCTCGCACGCCATCGTCACTCGCCGGTTCATTCTACAAAAGGCACGCCATCACCCTTAAACGGGCTCTGACTACTTGTAGGCACACGGTTTCAGGTTCTCTTTCACTCCCCTTCCGGGGTGCTTTTCACCTTTCCCTCACGGTACTGGTGCACTATCGGTCACTAGGGAGTATTTAGCCTTGGGAGATGGTCCTCCCTGCTTCCGACGGGATTTCCCGTGTCCCGCCGTACTCAGGAGCCGCCCGGGAGGGAACGAAGTTTCGACTACAGGGCTGTCACCTTCTCTGGCCGGCCGTTCCAGACCGGTTCGTCTACCCCGTTCCTTTCTCACTCCCATCTGGGCGGTCCTACAACCCCAAGAGGCACGCCTCTTGGTTTGGGCTGTTCCCGTTTCGCTCGCCGCTACTCAGGGAATCGCGTTTGCTTTCTTCTCCTCCGGGTACTAAGATGTTTCAGTTCCCCGGGTGTGCCCTCCATGCCCTATGGATTCAGACATGGATCCTGCCCCATTACGGGCAGGGGGTTCCCCCATTCGGACATCTCCGGATCGACGCTTGCTTACAGCTCCCCGGAGCGTTTCGGCGTTTGCCCCGTCCTTCATCGGCTCCTAGTGCCAAGGCATCCACCGTGCGCCCTTTCTAGCTTAACCTACAGCGCTTCTCGGCTTCTTCCTAAACTGTCTAGCGTCGGCGCCTGGCTCTCTTCTGCCAAATAACCTTCCCCCTCGGGGTGCAAGCACCCCTACGGGTGAAGAACATTTGGCTTCAAGAGCCGATCTCGGCGCCTCCGCTTTTCCGGTTATCTAGTTTTCAAAGAACGATGGGAAGGAATTTTTCATTCCTTCAAAACTGAACGAAACGAAAGCGCAATTTGCGTTGAATCACGACTGATGTCTAGCTCCAGCGCCTGGCTCTCTTCTGCCAAATAACCTTCCCCCTCGGGGTGCAAGCACCCCTGTGGGTGAAGAACATTTGGCTTCGAGAGCCGATCGCGGCGCTTCCGCTTTTCTTCATCCTTAGAAAGGAGGTGATCCAGCCGCACCTTCCGGTACGGCTACCTTGTTACGACTTCACCCCAATCACTTGCCCCACCTTCGGCGGCTGGCTCCCTTGCGGGTTACCTCACCGACTTCGGGTGTTGCAAGCTCTCGTGGTGTGACGGGCGGTGTGTACAAGGCCCGGGAACGTATTCACCGCGGCATGCTGATCCGCGATTACTAGCGATTCCGGCTTCATGCAGGCGAGTTGCAGCCTGCAATCCGAACTGAGAGCGGCTTTTTGGGATTCGCTCCCCCTCGCGGGTTCGCAGCCCTTTGTGCCGCCCATTGTAGCACGTGTGTAGCCCAGGTCATAAGGGGCATGATGATTTGACGTCATCCCCACCTTCCTCCGACTTTTAGCCGGCAGTCCCTCTAGAGTGCCCACCTGAATGCTGGCAACTAGAGGCAAGGGTTGCGCTCGTTGCGGGACTTAACCCAACATCTCACGACACGAGCTGACGACAACCATGCACCACCTGTCACCCTGCCCCCCCGAAGGGGGAACGCCCAATCTCTTGGGTTGTCAGGGGATGTCAAGACCTGGTAAGGTTCTTCGCGTTGCTTCGAATTAAACCACATGCTCCACCGCTTGTGCGGGCCCCCGTCAATTCCTTTGAGTTTCAGCCTTGCGGCCGTACTCCCCAGGCGGAGTGCTTATCGCGTTAGCTGCAGCACTAAAGGGTGTGACCCCTCTAACACTTAGCACTCATCGTTTACGGCGTGGACTACCAGGGTATCTAATCCTGTTTGCTCCCCACGCTTTCGCGCCTCAGCGTCAGTTACAGGCCAGAGAGCCGCCTTCGCCACTGGTGTTCCTCCACATCTCTACGCATTTCACCGCTACACGTGGAATTCCGCTCTCCTCTCCTGCACTCAAGTCCCCCAGTTTCCAATGACCCTCCACGGTTGAGCCGTGGGCTTTCACATCAGACTTAAAGGACCGCCTGCGCGCGCTTTACGCCCAATAATTCCGGACAACGCTCGCCCCCTACGTATTACCGCGGCTGCTGGCACGTAGTTAGCCGGGGCTTTCTCGTGAGGTACCGTCACCGCGCCGCCTTGTTCAAACGGCGCTCCTTCGTCCCTCACAACAGAGCTTTACGACCCGAAGGCCTTCTTCGCTCACGCGGCGTCGCTCCGTCAGACTTTCGTCCATTGCGGAAGATTCCCTACTGCTGCCTCCCGTAGGAGTCTGGGCCGTGTCTCAGTCCCAGTGTGGCCGGTCACCCTCTCAGGCCGGCTACGCATCGTCGCCTTGGTGAGCCGTTACCTCACCAACTAGCTAATGCGCCGCGGGCCCATCCGCAAGTGACAGCCAAAGGCCGCCTTTCAACCGAAGATCATGCGGTCTTCGGTGTTATCCGGTATTAGCTCCGGTTTCCCGGAGTTATCCCGGTCTTGCGGGCAGGTTGCCCACGTGTTACTCACCCGTCCGCCGCTGACCAAACCAGAGCAAGCTCCGATTCGGTCCGCTCGACTTGCATGTATTAGGCACGCCGCCAGCGTTCGTCCTGAGCCAGGATCAAACTCTCCAAAAGAAAGTTGATTGGCTTCATTAGCGTCGACACCGAAGGTGTCGAAACGCTCGCGCTTCGTTTCGTTCAGTTTTCAAGGAACGACGACGCTGCTTGGATATAAACAAGTTTATTCCCTCACCGACTTGTCTCTCACAAGCAGCTTCTTTATACTAACATAAAACATTTTTGGTGTCAACTGTTTTTTACTTTTTGTTTACACATTCTTTTCAATGTTTATCGCTATCGAACAATCTGTCCGATTAGCGACGATTATTAATATATCACCATAAAATAAAAAGTGCAATACCTTTTTACTTCTGATTTCGTGGAAATTATAGGTTCCTGTTTCACTTCCACCTTCAGTCTTCTTCCTTGCCTTACCGCTCAAAAGACACGGCAAATATGTTTCATAACGATCATGGCCGGCTGCATAAGATGTACATAGGACAACTGTTTAAAGGAGGATGGACGCCATGTTTTATGCGCTGAACGGGCGGGCGCTGAAAAAAGCTCTCATTATTATTTGTTCCGCCTTTTTTACCGCTGTCGTTCTGTACGCCTATGAAATGAACCGTCCGGTTTTGTCGCTCCCTTCCGGTCCAAAGGCGGTATATAAGGTGGACAATAACCGTGATGAGGTGGCGTTGACATTTGACATTAGCTGGGGAGATGAGAATGCAGACAAAATTTTAGATGTCTTAAAACAGCATGGGATTAAAAATGCGACCTTTTTTTTATCAGCTTCCTGGGCCGAACGCCATCCGGCTGTTGTGAAACGGATCAAACAGGAAGGACATGAAATCGGCAGCATGGGGTATAATTTTGTCAACTACACAGAACTTGAGAACGCCAAAATCCGTCAGGATTTAATGATGGCGGAAAAAGTATTTGACACACTGGGGATTAAGAATGTCGAACTATTGCGCCCCCCAGGGGGGAACTTTAACCAAAACGTACTAAAAATTGCGGAGTCTCTCGGCTATACGGTCGTACATTGGAGCATCGACTCAAAAGATTGGCTGAACCCCGGGACAGAGCAAATTGTCGCAAACGTCACCAATGATTTAGAGCCAGGCGATATCGTACTCCTTCACGCTTCTGATTCGGCGAAACAAACCGCAAAAGCGTTGCCGGAAATTATTGCGGCGATGAAAGAAAACGGGTATAAAAACGCCAGTCTTTCTGAACTATTGGCAAACGGTGGAGCTGAAAGCAAGGGGATTGACTAAAGCCAGAAGGCGAGCTTTGCATCACCCCCAAAAGGCGGAACCCTCCTCCGGATGCGGCGCGGTCACGCCGCCAGCGGGCGCAAGAGGATGTCCATACCCCGAAGGTATTCTCCCCACTTTCGTCCGCTTTGGAATGGAGGGTCCCCACTAGGCTAAACGCTTTCGCGTCCACGCCTGCGCCAACAAGCAAGGCCTTCTCTGCGCACGATAATAAAAAAGAACAGGCGGCACCTTACTTCCGCTTATTGTTTCGTGCCGCCTGTCAACTTATGCAGTATAAGGAGCTGGTATGAATTGCATACTAATAGTGTGATCAACATCAAATATAACCAATCTTGGTCATTAATACGCAAAACAGGGAACCATTCCACGACTGTTACAACGACCATAAAGAATAAAGACGGGATGAACGCTCCTTTATTCGTTTGCACACTCTTAGCATAGGCAGCGGCCAACCCGACCGCCAAAACAAACAAAGCGATCAATATATACGGGATGATCGACTCCCCCGCTGCTGCAAACGCCATGTAACGAAAGTACACTAAATCAAATAGTACAAACAGAATCAGGACAAGTTGCACCGCGCTCCATAGCGAGCGGAAAATGCCAAGTCCGAAGCGGTGAACAGTCAAATACGCAAAAAACCCTGCCTGGCTAATGACACTAAAAATGAAGCCAACGCCAATATGCCATAGCAACACGGCCATCAATTCAACAATCTCCAAACGCAGAAGAAGATGTCCAAATTGTTTCCAGTTCAAAACCATACCGACAGCTGCTGCAGTAACTCCCCCGATCAGCAGTGTAGTCAAAAATAAGCGCACCCATTTGCGGCTGTTCACAGTTTGCTTCATCCTCCATCATTTCATCATAATCCGCTTAACATTTTACCAGTGCCCTCCTGAAAAAGCCAGCTTCCATTCGGTCAAATGCATATTTTTTTCGTCAACATTCATATTAAAGGTGAGGGATTTTTGCAGAAAGGAGCCCAATTTTATGAACAAGTGCATACCGCTCCTCTTGCTCAGCTTTCTCGTTCTTAGTTCTTGTGCTCCTCAAGAAATCAGCCCTCCTCCTCCGGATTACGAACAAACAAAAAAAATGGTCGTTGACATTTTAAAAACGGACGAGGGGAAAAAGGCGATTCAAGATATTATGTCGGAAGACCAAATGAAGCAGCAGCTGATCATGGATCAAGCGGCTGTAAAAGAGACATTGCAACAAGTGTTGACGTCTGATCAAGGGAAGAAATTTTGGGAAAATGCGCTAAAAGATCCAAAATTCGCTGAAAGCTTCGCAAAAGGATTGCAAAAAGAACACGAAAAAATGATGAAGGCGCTCATGAAAGATCCTGAATATCAAGGAATGATGATCGACATCCTAAAAGATCCTGAAGTGGAACAGGCGATGGTCGATGTATTAAAAAGCAAGGAGTTCCGTCAACATTTGCAAAAGGTGATTACAGAAACGTTAAATAGTCCGTTGTATCAAGCAAAAATTCAGGATATGTTGACCAAAGCGGCAGAAACGCTCCAACAAGGTGGAGGAAAACAAGGAGAAGGAGGAGGGGAAGAAGGAGGAGAAGGAGAGGAAGGTGGCGGCAACCAACAAGGAGGCGGGGGATCATAAAGCGAAAACGGTGTCCGTATGCTGAACTAAACCGCAAGTGTTCATTAGGAACGAATCACTCGGTGCAGTTCAGCGCCATCGGACACCTTTTTCATTCGGACGATCAATATTTAGCGGCTATTTTGCGGGCGATATCCATATAAATGCTCCCAATCGGGTGATCCTCGGCATAAACGGACGGGGCAAAATCGTCGTCATTCCAATCCGGTTGCTGAAGCGGTAGCTGTCCTAACAGCTCTGTTTGCAGTTCTTTTGCCAGCTTTTCTCCACCGCCCTTGCCAAAGACATATTCCCTCTCGCCTGTTTTCCGGCTTTCATAATATGACATATTTTCGATTACACCGATAATCTCATGCTCGGTACGCAGCGCCATGGCTCCAGCGCGGGCAGCGACAAACGCGGCAGTTGGGTGTGGGGTTGTAACAATAATTTCTTTGCACGACGGCAGCATCGTATGTACGTCCAACGCGACGTCGCCGGTGCCTGGAGGCAAGTCAAGCAACAGGTAGTCTAAATCGCCCCATTCGACTTCTTTAAAAAAGTTGTTGAGCATTTTTCCAAGCATCGGGCCGCGCCAAATAACCGGGGCATTGTCCTCGACGAAAAAGGCCATCGAAATGACTTTTACCCCAAACCGTTCAACCGGTATGATCTTATCGCCCCTTACTGTCGGGCGCTCGGTGATTCCCATCATGTCCGGTACGCTAAATCCGTAAATATCGGCGTCGATTAACCCGACTTTTTTACCGAGCCGGGCGAGCGCGACCGCCAAATTGACAGAGACGGTCGATTTCCCGACCCCTCCCTTGCCGCTGGCAATGGCGATATACGTCGTTCCTTGTTTGTTCTCGCTATATTCCTCAACGACTTCCCGCGGCAGTTCGGCAAACCGCAGTCCGACAGAGGCGGCGCCTGCCTCTTTCAGTTGCTGGACGATCGCCGTTTGTACGCGGAGCTGGTCAGGCGTGCCGGTTTTGGCGAGCGCGATTTTTACGCTGACATGATTTTTTTCTTCCTTGATTTTAATTTCTTGAATGGCGTTCGTTTCCTTAAACGTTTTGTTTAAAAATGGATCTTCCATCTTTTCAAGAATGGCTCGCACTTCGTTTTCCGTCAGCATCGTATTCACCAACCTTTTTCAAATCAATGACTGTTTCTATATATTTACTATACCATAAACTGCTGGGAAACCGCCATCTTCGGCTTTCCCCCATTTACTCAACGGCAGTGGAGATTCCCGTTTCCCTTTGGCGAACCATGTTTCGTTACCGCTGCCGCCGCCCCCCACAAAAAAACCCCGCTATTCGCGAGGCGTGTGTTCGTTGGAAAAGTAACGCAACACTCCTTTGTAAATTGAAGCAGCGAGTTGCGTCTGGTAATGGTCAGAGGCGAGCAATTCCCGCTCGTCTGGGTTCGATAAAAACCCGACCTCAACAAGCGCACCGGGCTTTTTCGCGTATTTCAGCAAATAGACCGTATCGATCATTTTCGCCACCCGATGGGTGTTTTCCAAGTTGCGCCGCAGCTCGGCTTGGATAAATTTCGCCAACCGTTCATTTTCAATGAACGAACCGTAGTAAAACGTCTGCGCTCCCCGCCAGCGTGGGGATGGAATGGCATTTAAATGAATGCTGATGAATAGATCGGCATTGGACTCATTAATGAATGCTGTTCGTTCATGCAAGTCCTCTGTTTTCCGTCGGCTGTAGCCGCGTGTTGACGGACTTGCCAAATCGCGGTCCGTCTCCCGTGTCATCAGGACGAGCGCTCCTTGCTGCTGCAGGTAGTCGCGCAGCTTTTTCGCCACGTTGAGAGCGATCTCCTTTTCCAGCACCTCGCCGCCGACAGCGCCGCCGTCCGGCCCGCCATGGCCGGGGTCTAGTACGATAATTCTCCCGGACAGTGGAAGGTTCCACGGTTTTGTCGATGTGAGATCGGAAAATAAAGATGGGAATAACAAAACCCCCGCCATGGCAGTCGCAACAAAGGCGACAAGCCACTTCCACTTTTTTTTCATCGTTTCTCCCCCCGCGCGTTTCCCTTCTCTATCTTATATGGGACAAGGTGCGGGAATAGAACTCATTTAGTGAAGTTTTAGACGGCGCCGTTTTTTTCCCCGTTCAAATCCTTCGGTCCACCAACCGCCGATATATTGCTCACAGGCATAATAGAGCGACTGGCTGAGTAAATCGTCGTCAATATTGCCCCAAAAGCAGAGAAAGTCAAACAGCGTGTCAACCAAATATTTCTCCTCTTGAACGCAACGTCGACGCACGCTGTCGGCCGGTTCCCCATAATAGCCGAACCGGCTGTAATGGGCACCGAGCAAGTACGCTTCAATAGCCAGGTCAATACAGCCTTCCTCGACAACAGACGGGAAAATCCGATACGTATGGTAGAAAGGGACAAAATGTTCCAACACTTTGGCCCGCAGTTTCTCGAGCGACAATTCCCGCAACATTTTCCGCTCATAGCGAAGCTGCTTTTCCTGCCTTTTTTCCGCTAATGAAGTAATGACTGCCATCGTGTTTCACGCTCCTTTACGATGTAGTGTTTAACGATCAAACACAAACATGCGCGTTGGGCAAAGGCAGAAATAAGCAAAAAACCCAGCCAAATTGGCTGGGTCGAAATAGGCACATATAGGTTAGCGTTTCGAGAACTGCGGAGCGCGGCGAGCGCCTTTGAGCCCGTATTTTTTCCGCTCTTTCACACGGGCATCACGCGTCAGCAGGCCAGCGCGCTTCAATACCGCACGGAATTCCGGATCCACTTCAAGCAGCGCGCGGGCAATACCGTGGCGAATGGCACCCGCTTGGCCGGCAAATCCGCCGCCTTGGACGTTCACTAAAACGTCATAACTGCCGAGCGTTTCCGTTAAGACGAGCGGCTGTTTGACCATTTCAATGAGCGCTTCCGACGGAATGTATTCACGAATGTCTTGTTTATTGACGATGATGCGTCCATCGCCCGGGACGAGGCGGACGCGAGCCACCGAGCTTTTGCGACGACCTGTACCGTAATATTGTACTTGTGCCAAAATAAATACCCTCCCTTGTCAATTATCCACGAAGTTCGTATGCTTCCGGTTTTTGCGCTTGATGCGGATGTTCGCTTCCGCGATAAACGTGCAGTTTTTTGAACATTTGGCGGCCAAGGCTGCCTTTTGGAAGCATGCCGCGCACTGCCCGTTCAATCATTTGTTCCGGATAGTTCGTGCGCATTTCGAGCGCTGTTCTGACTTTCAAACCGCCCGGGTGCAGGCTATGGCGATAATACAGCTTTTTCGTTAGTTTTTTCCCAGTCAGTTCAACCTTATCAGCATTGATGACGATCACATGATCCCCGCAGTCGACATGCGGAGTGAACGTCGGTTTATGTTTGCCGCGCAACAGCGCCGCTACTTCGCTAGCTAAACGTCCCAACGTTTTGCCAGCTGCGTCGACAACGTACCATTTACGCTCTACTTCATTCGGTTTCGCCATGTAAGTCGTACGCAATGTAGTTCCCTCCTAAACAAAAAATGAACGAGTAAGTTGGTTGTTTATTTCAACACGATTGCTGTCCGGGGCTAATCGTGGAAAATACATGCCATATGATATGATAGCTTGACGACGCGCCAATGTCAAGAAAATGTTACACGAGGATTCGTTGTCATGGAACCCCCACTTATCCAAGTGGAAGGGGCCCGTTTCTCCTTCGGGGGCAGTGCGCGCCAAATAAGGTTTCCCCATCTCACGAGGACATTCGGCTTCCTTCCCATTGGGAACGACAGGCAGCGCCCATCCTCTCGAGATAAGGAGCTTTTGGCTAATTTCGGCATCCCTCAGCTCATAACGGAAAATTTTCATGGTCATAGTACACACGCCATAAATACAGCCCTTCGGCCGGTGCGGTTGGGCCGGCAAGCCGCCGGTCTTTCGCTGCAAGCAATGCCTCGATGTCAGCCGGAGGCCGTTTTCCTTGCCCGATTTCAAGTACCGTGCCGACGATGATGCGCACCATATTGTACAAAAAGCCGTTGCCGACAAAACGAAACTGAAGCATCGGGCCATCTGCTTCAATTTCGGCTTGGTAAATGGTACGCACGCGGTCTTCGATTACCGTTTTGGCCGAACAAAAGCTCGTAAAATCGTGTGTCCCTTTGAACAAGCCGACCGCCTCGTTCATGGCCTCTACATGGAGCGGGTACGGATACCATGCGCAATAATGGCGGCGGAACACGTCGCGCTCGGCGGCGGTCCAGACGTTATAGCGGTACTCTTTCGCTTTGGCGGAAAAACGGGCGTGAAACGTGCTGTCTGTCTCGTCTACCGAACGGACGGCGATATCATCCGGAAGCTGGGCGTTTAACGCCTTTTTCCACTGCTCAGGAGAAAGAGAAAGCGGCGTATCGAAATGAATGACTTGCCCGTAGGCGTGAACGCCGGCGTCCGTCCTCCCGGAAGCCGCGATGCGCACGTCATTCCCTTTATGCATCCGTTTAAGCACTCCCTCAAACTCGCCTTGCACCGTCCGTTTTCCCGGCTGAACTTGATAGCCGGAAAACTGCGTGCCATCATACGCTACTACGCATTTCATCCGTCGTGTCATGGCGGTCCTCCGCTACGAGCGTAATAAAAAGAGCAATGCAGCCAACAGCGCGGTCGCGGCTAAAAAGGCCGTGTCCAACGGCTTCCAGGCGAGCTGCCGGAATTTTGTTCGCCCTTCTCCACCGCGGTAGCCGCGCGCTTCCATCGCCGTCGCCAGCTCATCGGCCCGTTTGAACGAACTAATAAACAGCGGTACGAGCAGCGAAACGATCGCTTTCACCCGTTCAGAAAAACGGCCGCCGGAAAAATCAACGCCGCGCGCTGCCTGCGCTTTCATAATTTTTTCTGTCTCTTCCATAAGTGTCGGGATGAAGCGAAGCGAAATCGCCATCATTAAGGCGAGTTCATGGACGGGCACACGCATTTTTTTAAGCGGCCCAAGCAAGCTTTCGACGCCATCAGTCACTTCAATCGGCGTTGTCGTCAGTGTCAGCATCGTTGTCATGAGCACAAGCAGCAAAAACCGTATGGAAATAAAGATTCCTTGCCGAATGCCGCCTTCATAAATGGACAGCGCGCCAATCCGGTAGAGGACATCCCCTTCTTTCGTCATCAATACATGCAATAACAACGTAAACAACACAACCCATAAAATCGGCTTTAGGCCGCGCATAATGAACGAAAGCGGGATGCGCGACAGCGCTGCAAAAGCAAGCGTAAACAACGATAACACCACATACGTCACCGCATTGTTCGCCAAAAAGACGATCAGGACGTAGGCAAATACGATCAGCAGCTTCGCCCGTGGGTCTAAACGGTGGATCAGCGAATGGCCGGGCACGTATTGCCCGATAATCAACTGATTAGTCATGGACGCTCACCTTAGAGAACAGTTGCCGGATGGCGTCCACCGTCTGTTCGATCGTCAGGCATGGCGATGAAATGGTGACGCCAAACCGTCTTTCTAGCTCCTGCTTCAATTTGACTGTTTCCGGTACACTTAACCCGATGGCATCAAGCCGCTCGGCATCGTAAAAAATGTCTTCCGGCGTCCCTTGGCCCCATACTGTTCCTTCGTGCATCACGATGATTTGATCAGCGTATTGGGCGGCATCTTCCATACTATGAGTGACCAACACGGTGGTTAGCTGTTTTTCGCAATGAAGACGATAAAACATCTCCATAATCTCTTTGCGCCCGCGCGGGTCGAGTCCGGCAGTTGGTTCATCAAGCACGATCACTTCCGGCTCCAGCGCCAGCACGCCGGCAATGGCGACGCGCCGCATTTGCCCGCCGCTTAAATCGAACGGCGATTTGACGAGCACATCTTCGTTCAGTCCGACGAGCTTGATGAGTTCCTTTGCCTTTCGTTTCGCTTCTTCCTCGGGCACACCGAAATTGAGCGGGCCAAAACAAATATCTTTCTCGACCGTTTCTTCAAACAGTTGATGTTCCGGGAACTGAAACACAATCCCGACTTTTTTGCGCAACGGTTTGAGCTGCTTCGGCCGTTTGCTGCTGGTAATCGTCTCTTGGCCGATTTTCACCGTGCCGCCTGTCGGCTGCAGCAAGCCATTTAAATGCTGAAGGAGTGTCGACTTGCCCGAGCCGGTATGGCCAACAATGGCGACATACTCCCCGTCCCGAATCGCCACATTCACATCATACAGCGCCCGGCGGGCGAACGGCGAACGGGCATTGTACACATGCTCTACTTTTTCGAATACAATGTCCATAGCTCCTCGACCAACTCCTCCGTCGTGAAGTATCCCGTCCGAAGCGGGATGCCTTGTTCTCGCAAGCGGCTACCCATTTTTACAGCAAACGGCAAGTCAAGCCCGATACGCTCAAGCTTGTTTCCAAGCCGGAAAACGTGTTCCGGCGTCCCTTCTGCCATGACTTCTCCTTTGTTCATGACAATAATGCGGTCTGCTTTCGCCGCCTCTTCCAAATCATGCGTGATCGATACCACTGTGATGCGTCGTTGGCGGTTCAGGCCGCGCACCGTATCGAGTACTTCCTCCCTCCCGCGCGGATCAAGCATCGATGTCGCTTCATCCAAAATGATCATATCGGGGCGGAGCGCCAAAATGCCGGCGATGGCCACGCGCTGCTTTTGCCCGCCGGAAAGCCGGTGCGGCTCGTGCTCAAGAAACGGCTCCATATGCACCTGGCGGACGGCTTCACGGATGCGCTCAACCATTTCATCGCGCGGAATGCCGTTGTTCTCAAGGGCGAAAGCAATATCGTCTGCGACAGTCGTCCCTACAAATTGGTTATCCGGATTTTGAAACACCATACCGACGCGGCGGCGTACCTCCCAAACATTCGTTTCATCGAGGGGGCGCCCGAACAGGCGAATGGCGCCCCGCTCCGGCTGAAGCAGGCCGATTAGCAGCCGGGCAATGGTCGACTTGCCGGATCCGTTATGGCCGACAATCGCCAACCACTCTCCGCGCTCGGCTTGGAAGCTAACGTTTTGCACCGCATACTCCGATTGGTTCGGATAACGGAAATACACTCCTTCGATCGAAAGGATCGGTTCGGCCATAATGGTTTCTCCTTGCCTCGTCACGTTCTCAACTGTCTCTTGCTAACGGGTAGTAAACAAAAAAAGGGCATAGATCCAGTTCAAACGAAACTGTCTCGCCCTTGTTGAAATGAAACCGTTACACAAGTTCAATAATGACCATCGGCGCCCCGTCTCCGCGGCGAGGACCAAGTTTCATAATGCGCGTATAGCCGCCTTGGCGATCTTGGTAGCGCGGCGCAATATCGCTGAACAGCTTTTGCAGCGCGTCTTGACCGGTTTCACTGTTGGCGACTTCCTTGCGAATAAAAGCCGCTGCTTGACGGCGGGCATGCAAATCGCCGCGTTTGCCGAGCGTGATCATTTTTTCGATGACCGAGCGCAATTCTTTTGCCCGTGCCTCAGTCGTTTCGATGCGTTCATTGATGATTAAGTCTGTCGTTAAATCGCGAAGCAATGCTTTTCGTTGAGAAGTCGTGCGTCCTAATTTTCTGTACGACATCGAATGTCCCTCCCTTTTAAAATAATGTGTTCCTCATTGCCGTCATGATCGGTTGACACCGAAGAAATCTATGGCTAAAGCGCGTTTCCGCTTTGCCAGCGGAGGCTGGCGCTTAATCGTCTTTACGCAGGCTGAGCCCCAACTCGGCCAATTTCGCCTTCACTTCTTCCAGCGATTTGCGGCCGAGGTTGCGCACTTTCATCATATCTTCTTCCGTTTTTTGCGTCAGCTCCTGAACGGTGTTAATGCCGGCACGTTTCAAGCAGTTGTAGGAACGGACAGAAAGATCGAGTTCCTCGATCGTCATTTCGAGCACTTTTTCTTTTTGGTCGTCCTCTTTCTCTACCATGATCTCGGCATTTTGCGCTTCATCCGTCAGGCCGACAAAAATGTTTAAGTGCTCGGTTAAAATTTTCGCCCCAAGGGAAATGGCCTCTTTCGGCCCAATGCTTCCGTCGGTCCACACGTCAATCGTCAGTTTGTCATAGTCTGTCACCTGACCGACCCGTGTGTTCTCGACTTGATAGGAAACTCGGGAGACCGGCGTATAAATGGAGTCGATCGGAATCACGCCGATTGGCTGATCTTCGCGCTTGTTCGCTTCAGCCGGGACATACCCACGCCCCCGTCTCGCGGTCATGCGTATGCGCAGGCGACCGCCTTCCGCCAGCGTAGCAATATGAAGGTCCGGGTTTAAAATTTCTACATCGCTGTCATGAGTAATATCGGCAGCCGTGACAACTCCCTCACCCTGCACATCGATTTCCAACGTTTTCTCTTCGTCCGAGTAAATTTTCAATGCTAACTTTTTAACATTCAAAATGATGGCTGTCACATCCTCGACGACGCCCTCAATCGTTGAAAATTCGTGCAGTACACCGTCGATTTGCACCGATGTCACAGCCGCACCAGGGAGTGAAGACAATAGGATACGACGTAAGGAGTTCCCTAAGGTTGTACCATATCCACGCTCAAGCGGTTCGACCACGAATTTGCCGTATTTGGCATCTTCGCTCAGTTCGACCGTTTCAATTTTCGGCTTTTCAATTTCAATCATCGGTTATTATACCCTCCTTCAAAACGTCGAGACCCCGACCAAACGGTACACGCCTAATAACATTCCCCCATGAATCTATATCTACGCTTGCCGGCGGACGAAGCCGGCTTCCCTGTTAAGGTCTTTATCATATCCCATTATTGACAATGGTTCACATTCTATACAGGGACGTTACACGCGGCGACGTTTTGGCGGACGGCATCCATTGTGCGGGATTGGAGTGACGTCTTTGATTGCCGTAATTTCCAATCCGGCTGCCTGCAATGCCCGAATCGCTGCCTCACGGCCAGCCCCAGGACCTTTCACGTTCACTTCGACCGTTTTCATGCCATGTTCCATCGACGCTTTCGCTGCTGCTTCCGCTGCCATTTGCGCCGCAAACGGCGTCGATTTGCGCGAACCTTTGAACCCTAATGCGCCAGCGCTCGACCAAGCAATGGCGTTGCCATGAACGTCCGTAATCGTGACGATCGTGTTGTTGAAAGTCGAACGAATATGGGCGATGCCTGTATCAATATTTTTTCTTACCCGGCGTTTGCGAGTATTTGTTCTACGTGCCATTCGTCAAATGACCTCCTTTGCGTGATTATTTTTTCTTGTTTGCTACCGTACGGCGCGGACCTTTACGTGTGCGGGCGTTGTTTTTCGTGTTTTGACCGCGAACCGGCAACCCGCGGCGATGACGGAGACCGCGATAGCAGCCGATTTCCATTAACCGTTTAATATTGAGCGATACTTCACGGCGCAAATCGCCCTCTACTTTTAAACGGCCAACGATTTCGCGAATGCGGCCCAATTCTTCTTCCGTTAAGTCACGAACGCGCGTGTCCTCCGATACGCCTGCTTCTTCTAAGATTTTTTGCGCCGTCGGTTTACCGATCCCATAAATGTATGTTAATGAAATGACTACCCGTTTATCGCGCGGAATGTCGACACCTGCAATACGTGCCATCGTTGTACACCTCCTTGGAAATTACCCTTGACGTTGTTTATGTTTTGGATTTTCACAAATGACCATGACTTTGCCGCGTCTGCGAATAACTTTGCATTTTTCGCAAATCGGTTTAACAGATGGTCTCACTTTCATGTTATTTACCTCCCTATTAAACGGAGTGCATTCTTTATTTATACCGATACGTAATCCGTCCACGCGTTAAATCATACGGCGACAATTCCACCGTCACTTTATCGCCAGGCAAAATGCGAATGAAGTGCATGCGGATTTTGCCGGATACATGGGCCAACACGGTATGCCCATTTTCTAATTCTACACGAAACATCGCATTTGGCAATGTTTCAATGACGGTTCCTTCCACTTCAATTACATCGTCTTTAGCCATCGAGCGGCTCTCCCTCCTTCGAATGGGTAACATTGTGTTACGCAAAACCGAACGGACATAAGGTGGACGATGTCCACAGTGATCGGGAAGGTTGATAACCGGCCGCCTTGATCGCCGAATCGGCTGAGCGGCCTGGGCAATCACAAACGCTGAAAAAGGGCTTGCCGATCTGCCCCGACGCCCAGAGGCTGCACTGTCTGCATCCGTTCACGTTAAAATGTCATAACCTTGTTCCGTGATCACAATCGTATGTTCAAAATGGGCACACCGTTTTCCGTCCACCGTGACGACGGTCCAATCGTCAGCCAATGTTTTCACATAACGGCTGCCGGCATTGACCATCGGCTCGATGCATAGCGTCATCCCCGGCCGCAAAATCGGCCCTTTATTCGGTGGACCATAATGCGGGATTTGTGGGTCTTCATGTAAGTGTTGACCAATTCCGTGCCCGACATACTCACGAACGACGGAAAAATGGTGTGCTTCGACGTACGTTTGAATCGCATGGGAAATGTTCGTCAAACGGGCACCTGGCTTCGCCTCTGCAAGCCCAACATACAACGATTGTTCCGTCACGTCAAGCAGCCGCCTTGTCTCGGCGTCAATCTCCCCAACCGGATACGTCCAAGCCGAGTCGGCATGGTAGCCTTCGTACTGGGCGCCTACATCGACCGTAATAATGTCGCCTTCGCGCAGCATGCGATCACCAGGAATCCCGTGCACGAGTTCCTCATTTACCGAGGCGCAAATGCTTCCCGGAAACCCTTGATAGCCTTTAAACGACGGAATGGCGCCACGGGAACGAATCATTTCCTCCGCGATGGCGTCCAGTTCCTTTGTCGTTACCCCGGGGCGAATATGCTTTTTCAACTCTTCCAAGGTAAGAGAAACGATTTTTCCCGCCTCGCGCATAAGAGAAATTTCATGCGCGGTTTTATAAATGATCATCGGGCAAGTCCCCCGAGCAATTCACAAATATCAGCGAACACTTTTTCCATTTCTTGCTCGCCATTAATGTGGCGCAAGTAGCCTTTTTGCTCGTAGAAGTCAAGCAACGGCTTCATTTGTTTTGTATTGACCTCAAGACGGTTCGCAACTGTCGCTTCGTTATCATCAGCGCGCTGATACAGCTCGCCCCCGCATTTGTCGCATACCCCCGGTTGGGCCGGCGGGTGAAAAACAAGATGGTATGTCGCCCCGCAATTGCGGCAAATTCGTCTGCCTGTGAGACGCTCCATTAGTACGTCTTGGCGAACATCGATATGGATGACATAGTCGAGCTTGCGGCCAATTTCAGCCAGCATTGTTTCCAACGCCTCCGCTTGAGCGACCGTACGCGGGAATCCGTCAAGCAAAAAGCCATTTTGGCAATCGTCTTTGCTCAGCCGTTCACGGACGATGCCAATCGTTACCTCATCCGGAACAAGGTCGCCGCGATCCATATACTGTTTCGCCTGCAACCCTAGCGGGGTCCCTTCTTTCATCGCAGCCCGAAACATATCCCCGGTTGAGATGTGCGGAATTCCATAGGTTTCGACGATTTTTTCGGCTTGCGTGCCTTTGCCGGCACCTGGCAGCCCCATCAGCACTAAATTCATCCTATACTCCCCCTACTAGCAAGAGGTGCCACTCTTGCCCTCTTTATTTGATGAATCCTCGGTAATGGCGTTTTACCAGCTGGCTTTCAAGCTGCTTCATCGTTTCAAGGGCCACACCGACAACGATGAGCAAGCTCGTACCGCCGATTTGTGCGGAAGGTGGCAAGTTCGCAAAGTTCACGAAAAACACCGGCAGCACGGCAATGACCGCTAAAAAGACCGAACCGACCAGCGTCAATCGGTATAAAATTCTCGTTACGTACTCCTGAGTGTTTTTCCCTGGACGAATGCCCGGGATGTACCCGCCTTGCTTTTTCAAATTTTCCGCCATCTGCTCCGGGTTGACTTGAACAAACGCGTAAAAGTACGTAAACGCGATAATAAGCACGACATAGATCGTCATGCCAACCGGATGAGTATAGTCAAACGTTCGGCGAATCCACAATGTTACGTCATTCGTACCAAAAAACGATGCAATCGTCGGTGGTGCAATCAAAAATGATACGGCAAAAATGACCGGAATGACCCCGGCTGGATTCACTTTAAGCGGCAAATGAGTCGAATGGCCACCGACCGGGTTTCGGCCTTCAAGCCGCTTGGCATATTGAATCGGAATTTTCCGGAACGCCTGCTGAATGTAGATGACGCCAACAATAACGGCAACAACTGCCAGCGCTACGAGCAACAGCCGGACGATGCGCAAAAACAAATCTTCCCCGACATTTTCAAATTGCTGAGCATAAATTTGATTCAAAATCGTCGGAATACCGGAGACGATCCCTGCAAAAATAATGATCGAGATGCCGTTCCCGACGCCTTTGGCGGTGATCTGTTCACCGAGCCACATTAAAAAGGCTGTGCCAGCGGTCAAAACAACCGCGATCAGCAAATATGTGCCAATGCCCGGATTTTGAATGAGCATCCCGCCGGCCAAGTTGTTGAAGCCGTACGACATGCCGAGCGCTTGGATAAACCCAAGCACAATCGTAAAATAGCGGGTAAACTGAGCTAATTTACGTCGGCCCATCTCACCTTGCTTTGACCATTCCGTGAATTTTGGAACGACGTCCATTTGCAATAGCTGGACGATAATCGATGCCGTAATGTAGGGCATAACCCCCATGGCAAAAATTGAAAAGTTTTGCAGCGCCCCGCCGCCAAAAATGTTCAGGACGCCGAACGCATTCAATTCATCTTGCAGTTTGAGCACATCAGTGTTCACGCTCGGAACAGGGATGAATGTTCCGATGCGGAACACAATTAGCATAAGAAGAGTGAAAATGATTTTGTTTCGAATATCACTGACGCGCATAAAGTTGGAGATTGTCCGAAACATTAAATCACCTCAGTTTTACCGCCAGCCGCCTCAATGGCCTCTTTCGCCGATGCCGAGAATTTATGCGCTTTAACCGTTAATTTTTTCTCGATTTGGCCTTTGCCTAAAATTTTCACACCCGACTTCAGCTTGCTGATTACACCTGTTTCAAGCAACAATTCCGGTGTAACTTCCGTGCCATCTTCGAATACGTTCAGTTTATCTAAGTTGACCACTGCATATTCTTTCCGGTTGATGTTCGTGAATCCACGTTTCGGCAAACGACGGAATAAAGGTGTTTGGCCCCCTTCAAAACCAAGGCGAACTCCTCCACCGGAGCGGGCTTTTTGACCTTTATGACCACGGCCGGACGTTTTGCCGTTACCCGAACCGATCCCACGGCCGACACGGACAGCTTTTTTCCGTGAACCCGGCGCTGGTTGCAATTCATGAAGTTTCATGGCGAAGCACCTCCTTATGATCTCATTATTCTTCAATTTCTTTTACTTTCACAAGGTGAGCGACTTTGTTGATCATCCCGCGGATGGCAGGGTTGTCATGATGAACAACCGTTTGGTGCATTTTCCGCAAGCCGAGTGTTTTGACGGTAATGCGCTGATCTTCCGGACGGCCAATCACGCTGCGCGTGAGGGTAATCGCCAATTTTTTTGCCATGATCGTTCCCTCCTTATCCTAACAGTTCCTCGACTGTTTTGCCGCGCAATTTTGCTACGTCTTCGGCGCGTTTTAATTGTTTTAATCCATCGAACGTTGCGCGCACCATATTGATTGGCGTGTTCGAGCCGATCGATTTCGACAAAATGTCGCTGATGCCCGCCAGTTCTAATACAGCACGGGCCGGACCACCGGCGATCACCCCGGTACCTTCAGAAGCCGGTTTTAAGATGATTTGTCCCGCACCGAAATGACCGATCACTTCATGAGGAATTGTCGTGCCCACGATCGGCACTTCCATTAAGTTTTTCTTTGCATCTTCAATCGCTTTACGGATCGCTTCCGGAACTTCTTGCGCTTTCCCTGTGCCAAATCCGACATGACCATTTTTATCGCCGACGACGACGAGAGCCGAAAAGCGCAGGCGACGTCCGCCTTTGACGACTTTTGTTACACGGTTTACCGCGACTACACGCTCTTCTAATTCAAGTTTATTTGGATCGATACGACGCATCGTTGTCCCTCCTTTTTAATTAGAATTCCAAGCCGGCTTCACGGGCGGCATCAGCCAATGCTTTCACCCGTCCATGATACAAATAACCGCCACGGTCGAACACGACTTGTTTAATGCCTTTTTCCAACGCCCGTTGCGCGACAAGCTCGCCTACTTTTTTCGCCGCATCAATGTTGTTCGTGGAATCCAAGCCGAACTCTTTATCCAATGTTGAGGCGCTGACAATCGTTGTTGATTTCGTATCATCAATAATTTGCGCATAAATATGTTTGTTTGAACGGAACACGCTCAACCGCGGACGTTCAGTCGTGCCGACAATTTTTTTGCGGATGCGCGCGTGTCTTTTTCTACGGACCGCATTTCGGTCAGCTTTTGTAATCATCGAATGTCACTCCTTTCGCTTCGCTATGCCGCGTTATTTACCAGTTTTTCCTTCTTTCCGTCGTACAAGCTCACCTTCGTAACGAATCCCTTTGCCTTTATACGGCTCCGGTGGACGTACGGCGCGAATGTTGGCTGCCAGTTCGCCGACGCGTTGTTTGTCTGCCCCTTTGACGATGACTTTTGTTGCTGCAGGCACTTCGATTTCGAGTCCTTCTTCCGGCTCAATTTCTACCGGATGGGAGTAACCGACGCTCAAGACAAGCTTTTTCCCTTGTTTCGATGCACGGTAACCGACACCAACCAACTCGAGTCCTTTTTCATAGCCTTTTGAGACGCCCTCGACCATGTTAGCAAGCAAGCTGCGCGTCGTACCATGGAGCGCGCGGTGTTGCTTTTCATCACTCGGGCGCGCAACCGTAATCACATTGTCTTCAATATTGATCATAATATCCGGGTGGAACGTACGGGTTAATTCCCCTTTCGGTCCTTTGACCGTAACGGTATTGCCGTTCACAGTAACGGTGACACCGGCAGGAATTTCAATTGGTTTTTTGCCGACACGTGACATGTCAAACACACCTCCATTCTTGAGCGGATAAATTACCAAACGTAAGCGACTACTTCGCCGCCCGTGCCTTTTTGCCGTGCTTCTTTGTCTGTTAAAATGCCTTGTGACGTCGAGAGAATGGCGATCCCTAAGCCGTTTAAGACGCGCGGCACTTCATGGGCTTTGACATAGACGCGCAGCCCCGGTTTGCTGATGCGTTTCAGTCCGGTAATGACGCGTTCGTTGTTCGGACCGTATTTCAAGAAAATGCGGAGAATACCTTGCTTGTTGTCTTCGATATATTCTACATCACGAATAAACCCTTCGCGCTTTAAAATTTCGGCGATTTCCCGCTTGATTTTCGAAGCCGGTACTTCGAGTTTTTCGTGACGCACCATGTTCGCATTGCGGATGCGAGTAAGCATATCAGCAATTGGATCTGTCATCACCATTTTGTTTTACCTCCTTCCCAATCAATGGGTTGATTACCAGCTGGCTTTTTTAATGCCTGGAAGTTGACCTTTATATGCGAGTTCACGGAAACAAATACGGCAAAGTTTAAATTTGCGATAAACCGAATGCGGGCGGCCGCAGCGCTCGCAGCGGGTGTACGCTCTTACTTTAAACTTCGGCGTCCGTTTTTGTTTCGCGATCATCGATTTTTTAGCCACGATTTCGCCTCCCTTGCGTTATGGGATCATTATTTTTGGAATGGCATGCCGAGCAACGTTAACAGTTCACGCGCTTCTTCGTCCGTGTTGGCCGTCGTGACGATCACGATATCCATGCCGCGCACTTTGTTCACTTTATCGTAGTCGATCTCTGGGAAAATGAGCTGCTCTTTAATGCCGAGCGTATAGTTACCGCGCCCGTCAAACGCTTTTTTCGATACCCCGCGGAAGTCACGCACACGCGGAAGCGAGACCGAGATCAATTTGTCAAGAAATTCATACATCCGTTCGCCGCGCAATGTGACTTTCGCACCAATCGGCATTCCTTGGCGGAGACGGAAGCCGGCAATCGATTTTTTCGCGCGCGTCACAACCGGTCGTTGACCCGCGATCAATGTGAGTTCTTCGACGGCGCTGTCTAATGCTTTCGGGTTTTGTACCGCGTCGCCGACACCCATGTTAATGACGACCTTTTCGATTTTTGGCACTTGCATGATCGATTTATAGTTGAACTTGCTCATGAGAGCAGGCACGACTTCGTTTACATACTTCTCTTTTAGGCGGTTCATAAAAGTACCTCCTTTCCTGCGTCACGGTTATTTATCTAAAATCTCTCCGGATTTTTTCGCATAGCGCACCTTTTTGCCGTCAATCACTTTGTAGCCGATGCGTGTTGGCGCACCCGTTTTCGGGTCTAACGGCATCACTTTGGAAACGTGGATTGGCGCTTCTTTTTCAATAATGCCGCCTTGTGGATTCGCTTGCGACGGTTTCGCGTGCTTTTTCACGATGTTGACGCCTTCGACGATGACGCGGTTTTTCTTTGGAAATGCCGCCAGGATGACGCCTTGTTTGCCTTTGTCTTTGCCGGAGATTACTTGCACTTTATCACCTTTTTTTACATGCATCGCATTCGCACCTCCTTGAAACGTGATTCCGTTCCATTAAATAACTTCCGGAGCTAAAGAAATGATTTTCATAAAATCTTTCTCGCGCAATTCGCGGGCAACCGGTCCAAAAATCCGCGTACCGCGCGGGCTTTTGTCATCACGGATGATGACGCAGGCGTTTTCGTCAAAACGGATGTACGAACCGTCCGAACGGCGCACCCCGCGTTTCGTGCGGACGACGACTGCTTTCACAACTTGACCTTTTTTAACAACGCCACCTGGCGTCGCATCTTTAACCGTAGCGACAACGACATCACCGATGTTCGCGTAACGGCGGCCCGAACCTCCGAGCACTTTAATGACAAGCACTTCGCGTGCGCCAGAGTTATCAGCTACTTTTAAGCGAGATTCTTGTTGAATCATCGACGAAACCTCCTTTCGGAATTATCTCCCCGAACTAAGTGAAGAACGATTATAGAACAACAGCCTTTTCGACGACTTCTACTAAACGGAAACGTTTCGTTGCCGACAGTGGGCGAGTTTCCATAATTTTAACGATGTCGCCGACTTTGGCAATATTTTGTTCATCATGTGCTTTATATTTTTTCGAGTATTTGACGCGTTTGCCGTATAACGGATGTTTTTTGTACGTTTCAACTAAAACGGTAATCGTTTTGTCCATTTTGTCCGATACGACCCGTCCGACGTACACTTTGCGTTGATTGCGTTCGCTCATTCCGCAAACCTCCTCTCAAACATTATTTATTGGCAGCAAGCTCGCGTTCGCGAATGATCGTTTTCATACGGGCGATGTCCTTGCGCACTTGGCGGATGCGCGCCGTGTTTTCCAGTTGGCCTGTCGCCAGCTGGAAGCGAAGGTTGAACAGCTCTTCCTTCAACGCTTGAATTTTTTGCTCGATTTCGGCAGTGGTCAAATCACGGATTTCTTTCGCTTTCATTACGCTTCACCACCAGTTTCTTCACGTTTTACAAATTTGCATTTGATCGGAAGTTTGTGAGAAGCCAAACGCAACGCTTCACGTGCCACTTCCTCGGAAACACCGCCCACTTCAAACATTACTTTGCCTGGTTTGACAACCGCGACCCAACCTTCCGGTGCCCCTTTACCGGAACCCATCCGCACTTCAAGCGGTTTGGCTGTATACGGCTTGGATGGGAAAATGCGAATCCATACTTTCCCGCCCCGTCTCATGTAACGGGTCATCGCCCGACGGGCTGCCTCAATTTGCCGGTTCGTAATCCAAGCCGATTCTAATGCTTGCAATCCGAATTCACCGAAATGAACTTCCGTACCGCCTTTCGCGCGGCCTTTCATCCGCCCGCGATGTTCACGGCGATATTTGACGCGTTTTGGCATTAACATGATTATTTTCCTCCTTCCTCAGCCTTTTTCTTTGTCGGAAGGACTTCCCCACGGTAAATCCATACTTTCACGCCGATTTTTCCGTACGTTGTATCCGCTTCTGCCGTCGCATAGTCAATGTCAGCGCGCAGCGTATGGAGTGGAACCGTCCCCTCGCTGTAATGTTCCGAACGAGCAATATCGGCACCGCCCAAACGGCCGGAAACCATCGTTTTAATCCCTTTCGCCCCAGCCCGCATCGCACGTTGAATCGCTTGTTTTTGCGCACGGCGGAACGAAACGCGGTTTTCCAACTGACGAGCGATGTTTTCGGCAACAAGTTTCGCGTCCAAATCCGGTTTTTTAATTTCGACGATGTTAATATGGACACGCTTGCCGGTTAATTGCGCGAGCGCTTTGCGGAGCGCTTCAACTTCCGAGCCGCCTTTCCCGATGACCATGCCCGGTTTCGCCGTATGGATCGTCACATTGACACGGTTGGCTGCACGTTCAATTTCCACATGGGAAACGGCCGCGTCTTGAAGGCGTTTGTTAATGTATTCGCGCACTTTTAAGTCTTCGTGCAACAGATCTGCATAGTCTTTTTCCGCATACCATCTCGATTCCCAGTCACGAATGATGCCGATGCGCAGACCGATCGGGTTGACCTTTTGACCCACGAATTATCCCTCCTTCTTTTCTGAAACGACGATTGTAATATGGCTTGTGCGTTTATTAATGGCGCTTGCCCGGCCCATCGCACGCGGACGGAAACGTTTGAGCGTCGGACCTTCGTCTACGTACGCCTGGGAAACGACCAAGTTGTTAATGTCCATGTCGTAGTTATGTTCAGCGTTGGCAACAGCCGATTTCAATACTTTTTCAATGATCGGGGAAGCGGCTTTCGGCGTATGACGTAAAATCGCGAACGCTTCGCCGACTTCTTTCCCGCGGATCAAATCAATGACTAAGCGTGCTTTACGAGGAGCGATGCGAACGGTTCTCGCAATAGCTTTAGCTTGCATGTTTCAGAACCTCCTCTCATTACCGTTTTGTTTTCTTGTCATCGCCGGCATGGCCGCGGAACGTGCGCGTCGGCGCAAATTCACCCAATTTGTGCCCGACCATGTCTTCTGTAATATATACCGGTACATGTTTGCGGCCATCATATACGGCGATCGTATGACCGACAAACTGCGGGAAGATCGTCGAACGGCGAGACCATGTTTTAATCACTTGTTTTTGCCCAGTTTCATTGAGCTTTTCAATTTTTTTCATCAAATGTTCATCACAAAACGGACCTTTTTTCAAGCTGCGACCCATAAGTGAACCTCCCTTCTTAATTGCGCTCGTTCATTACTTTTTGCGGCGACGGACGATGAATTTATCCGATTTGTTTTTCTTTTTGCGTGTTTTGTATCCGAGCGTCGGTTTGCCCCAAGGTGTCATCGGTGACTTACGCCCGATTGGCGCTTTCCCTTCCCCACCACCGTGCGGGTGGTCAACCGGGTTCATAACCGAACCGCGAACCGTTGGACGGATGCCTAACCAGCGAGCACGTCCTGCTTTCCCAACATTCACAAGTTCGTGTTGCTCATTGCCAACTTCGCCGACTGTTGCACGGCATTTTCCTAAAATCATGCGCACTTCACCAGAAGCGAGGCGGATGATAACGTATTTGCCCTCTTTCCCGAGCACTTGTGCTGATGTGCCGGCTGCACGCACTAATTGTCCGCCACGGCCCGGTTTTAGCTCAATGTTATGGACGAGCGTACCGACTGGAATGTTTTCGAGCGGCAGTGCATTGCCGACTTTAATGTCTGCATCCGGACCCGACATGATTTCCATGCCGACTTTTAAGTTTTTCGGTGCGAGAATGTAACGTTTCTCCCCGTCTGCATAGTTGATGAGCGCGATGTTCGCCGAACGGTTCGGATCGTATTCAATCGTAGCAACGCGTCCAGGAATTCCGTCTTTGTCGCGCTTAAAATCGATAATCCGGTATTGGCGTTTATGGCCACCGCCTTGATGGCGAACCGTAATTTTCCCTTGATTGTTGCGGCCTGCTTTTTTCTTTAACGGAGCAAGCAACGATTTTTCCGGCTGATCCGTCGTAATTTCCGAGAAATCAAGCACCGTCATGCCACGACGGCCGTTCGATGTCGGTTTATACTTTTTAATCGCCATCGTAATGTCCCTCCTTCGCGTTTAGTCTTACACTTCAAACAGTTCGATTTCTTTGCTGTCCGGCGTCAGCGTGACGATCGCTTTGCGGCGGCGGTTCGTATAACCGCTGTAACGGCCAACGCGTTTAAATTTCCCTTTATAGTTCATAATGTTCACTTTTTCGACTTTGACGCCAAAAATTTTCTCTACCGCGTCTTTCACTTCCGTTTTGTTCGCTTTGACGTCGACTTCAAACGTATATTTCCGTTCCCCGACCAAATTCATCGTATTTTCCGTGATGATGGGGCGCTTAATAATGTCGCGAGGGTCTTTCATTATGCAAGCACCTCCTCTACTTTCTCCACGGCCGCCTTCGTCATGACAAGTTTGTCATGGTTCAACACGTCAAGCACGTTGATGCCGTTGGCAGAAACGACTTTGACGCCCGGGATGTTACGCGCCGACAAATAAACGTTCTCATTCAATTCGTCGGTTACAATGAGCGCCTTCCGGTCAACCGCGAGGTTAGTTAAAATTTTCACCATTTCTTTCGTTTTCGGTGCTTCAAGTGACAGTTGATCCAATACAACAATGTCGTTTTCGAGCACTTTCGAGGATAACGCCGATTTAATCGCTAAACGGCGGACTTTCTTCGGCAATTTGTAGCTGTAGCTGCGCGGAACCGGACCAAAGACCGTACCGCCGCCTCGCCATTGTGGAGCGCGAATCGAACCTTGGCGGGCGCGTCCAGTCCCCTTTTGACGCCAAGGCTTGCGGCCGCCGCCGCTCACTTCAGCGCGGTTTTTCGTTTTATGCGTTCCTTGGCGCATCGAGGCGCGTTGCATAATGACTGCTTCGAACAATACGTGTTTATTCGGTTCAATCCCAAAAACGGCATCGTTTAATTCGATTTCTCCGATCGTCTGTCCGTTTTGGTTATATAATGCTACTTTTGGCATTACGTAGTTCCTCCTTTCTTGGCCAAATGTTATTTCGCCTTCGCTTTAACGGCGCTTTTCACGATGACTAATCCTTTTCTCGGGCCCGGTACGTTGCCTTTAATGAGCAACAGGTTGCGTTCCGGGTCGATCTTGACAATTTTTAAGTTTTGAATCGTGACGCGTTCGCCGCCCGTACGGCCTGGCAAGTTTTTCGTTTTAAATACGCGGTTTGGCGCGATCGCCCCCATCGAACCTGGACGGCGATGGTAACGGGAGCCGTGAGCCATTGGTCCACGCGATTGGCCATGGCGTTTAATGACCCCTTGGAACCCTTTCCCTTTGGAAACGCCTGTGACATCGACGATGTCGCCTTCACTGAAAATGTCCACTTTCACTTCTTGGCCCACTTCATACTCATCAACGTTGGCGCCGCGAATTTCACGAATGAAGCGCTTAGGTGCCGTGTTTGCTTTGGCAGCATGGCCGATTTGCGGTTTGTTGGCGCGCTTGACGCTCAAATCTTCAAATCCTAATTGAATCGCTTCGTAACCGTCGTTTTCGACCGTTTTCTTTTGCAGCACAACGTTCGGCGTCGCTTCGATGACGGTTACCGGAATCAAATCGCCGTTTTCCGCAAATACTTGCGTCATACCGATTTTTCTTCCTAAGATTCCTTTCGTCATTTGTCACACCTCCTAGTCAATTGAATTAAAGTTTAATTTCAATATCAACGCCCGACGGCAAATCTAACCGCATTAACGAGTCAACGGTTTGCGGAGTCGGATTAATGATGTCGATCAAACGTTTATGTGTCCGCATTTCAAACTGTTCACGGGAGTCTTTGTATTTGTGAACGGCACGCAAAATGGTATAAACCGTTCTTTCCGTCGGCAACGGGATCGGACCCGATACCTTTGCCCCAGAACGTTTTGCGGTTTCGACGATTTTCTCCGCCGATTGGTCTAAAATCCGATGATCATAAGCTTTTAACCGAATACGAATTTTTTCTTTTGCCATTTGGTTTTCCCTCCTTCTTCGCCTATTTTCAAAAATAGACTTCTCCGCGGAAATTTCCTGCACATGGCCGTGGCAAAGCGGCCGGGTGTGTCAGCAACCTTCCGCTTCATCGCAGTCAAAGACCAACATTTGATATTATACTCGTATGTAAGCGAGATTGCAAGTGATTTCTTCGCTTTTCCCACACTTCTTCATTATACATAGCGGCCGCCTCATTTTCAATACACCTCCTGGCCGAGGAAAGATGAAAAGCCGCTGTCCATAAAAAATACATCGTTAGGCCGCTGTGGCCCACGAAGATTGATATACATGTCCCCTAAGAATGAACGTTGGCAAGCAAAAGAAAAAGGATGCCCGATTGATGGACATCCTTTTCACAACAATTACTCAATGATCTCCGATACAGAACCAGCGCCAACCGTGCGGCCGCCTTCGCGGATCGAGAATTTCGTTCCTTCCTCGATCGCGATCGGGGCGATCAGTTCAACTGTCATTTCAATGTTATCGCCAGGCATAACCATTTCCACGCCTTCCGGAAGCGTGATGATGCCCGTTACGTCCGTTGTACGGAAGTAGAATTGCGGGCGGTAGTTCGAGAAAAACGGAGTATGGCGTCCGCCTTCTTCTTTCGTCAAGACGTAAACTTGCGCTTTAAATTTCGTATGCGGCGTGATCGAGCCCGGTTTCGCCAATACTTGGCCGCGCTCAACTTCGTCACGGGATACACCGCGGAGAAGCGCACCGATGTTGTCCCCAGCTTCTGCTTGGTCAAGAAGCTTGCGGAACATTTCCACACCCGTAACCGTCGTCGTTTTCGGTTCATCCGAAAGACCGATGATTTCAACCGGATCACCGACTTTCAACGTACCGCGTTCAACACGGCCCGTCGCAACCGTACCGCGGCCCGTGATCGAGAAGACGTCCTCAACCGGCATCATGAACGGTTTGTCTACTTCGCGTTGCGGAGTCGGGATATACTCGTCAACCGCGTTCATCAGTTCAACGATTTTTTCTTCCCATTGCGGGTCGCCTTCAAGCGCTTTTAATGCCGAACCTTTGATGACCGGCACTTCGTCGCCCGGGAAGTCGTATTCAGAGAGAAGGTCGCGAACTTCCATTTCAACGAGTTCGAGCAATTCTTCGTCATCCACCATGTCGCATTTGTTCAAGAACACAACGATGTACGGAACACCGACTTGGCGGGAGAGAAGAATGTGTTCACGCGTTTGCGGCATCGGGCCGTCAGCAGCCGATACAACAAGGATCGCACCGTCCATTTGCGCCGCGCCCGTGATCATGTTTTTCACGTAGTCAGCGTGGCCCGGGCAGTCAACGTGCGCATAGTGACGGTTGTCTGTTTCATACTCAACGTGAGCCGTCGAAATCGTGATTCCGCGTTCACGCTCTTCCGGAGCCGCGTCGATTTGGTCGTACGCTCTCGCTTCCGCTTTTCCTTGTTTTGCAAGAACAGTCGTGATCGCAGCTGTCAACGTCGTTTTCCCATGGTCAACGTGGCCGATTGTGCCGATGTTGACGTGCGGTTTCGTACGCTCAAATTTCGCTTTAGCCATGAGAAAGATCCTCCTTAAAATAAAATATGGATTGATATAGTTAAGTAAGTATAGGATGCTTGGGAACAAAATGTTCCCAAGTCTTACATAAGTATTTATAGCGAAACTAGCAAGAGAAATCAATTACTCGCCTTTATTTTTTTTGATAATTTCATCGGCGATGTTTTTCGGAACTTCTTCGTAATGGTCAAATACCATTGAGAACGTTCCGCGCCCTTGCGTGTTCGAACGGAGCGATGTTGCATAGCCAAACATTTCGGCCAGCGGCACCATTGCGCGAACGACTTGGGCGTTTCCGCGCGCTTCCATCCCTTCGACACGGCCGCGGCGAGAGGTGATGTCACCCATAATGTCGCCGAGGTATTCCTCAGGGATGACAACTTCGACTTTCATGATCGGTTCAAGGAGAACCGGGTCACATTTTGTTGCTGCATTTTTCAGCGCTAAGGAAGCAGCTATTTTGAACGCCATCTCACTCGAGTCGACATCATGGTAGGATCCGTCGAACAGTTTCGCTTTAATATCCACAACCGGATAACCGGCTAGGACGCCGTTTTGCATCGCTTCTTCCAGTCCGGCTTGAACGGCCGGGACGTACTCTTTTGGAACAACCCCACCGACGATGGCATTTTCGAATTCGAAGCCTTCACCGCGCTCGTTCGGCGAGAATTCAATCCAAACGTGACCGTATTGACCACGCCCACCGGACTGACGAATGAATTTGCCCTCGACTTGTGCCGATTTGCGGAACGTTTCACGGTAAGCGACTTGCGGCGCACCAACGTTCGCTTCGACTTTGAATTCGCGGCGCATCCGGTCGACGATAATGTCAAGATGCAGCTCACCCATCCCGGAAATGATCGTTTGTCCTGTTTCCGGATCGGTATGGGCACGGAATGTCGGGTCTTCTTCTTGCAGTTTTTGCAACGCCTGACCCATCTTGTCTTGGTCGGCTTTCGATTTCGGTTCGATCGCCACCGAAATAACCGGCTCTGGGAATTGCATCGACTCTAGGATGACAAGGTTTTTCTCGTCACATAGAGTATCGCCGGTCGTCGTATCTTTTAAACCTACCGCCGCGGCAATGTCGCCGGCATATACCGTCGAGATTTCCTGGCGGTGGTTCGCGTGCATTTGCAGCAGGCGGCCGATCCGTTCGCGCTTCCGTTTCGTCGAGTTCATCACGTACGAACCGGAATCAAGCGTTCCGGAGTAGACGCGGAAGAACGTCAGCTTCCCGACGTACGGGTCAGTCATAATTTTGAATGCCAACGCCGAGAACGGAGCATCGTCGCGCGCTTCACGCGTTACTTCTTCTTCCGTATCCGGAATGGTGCCGCGAATGGCCGGGATGTCTATCGGAGACGGCAAGTAGTCAACAACGCCGTCAAGAAGCAGCTGAACGCCTTTGTTTTTAAAAGCCGAACCACAGAAGACCGGATAGAATTCAACGCTGATCGTCGCCTTACGGATGGCAGCTTTCAGCTCTTCTTTCGTAATTTCTTCCCCTTCCAAATATTTCATCATCAGCTCTTCATCGAGTTCCGCAACCGCCTCAATGAGTTTGCCATGATATTCTTCAGCCAGATCGCGGTAGTCTTCCGGGATATCGATGCGCTCAATGTTTTTGCCAAGCTCGTCGTGGTAATGGTATGCACACATTTCCACGAGGTCGATAATGCCGTTGAACTGGTCCTCAGCGCCGATCGGCAGCTGCACCGGATGAGCATTCGCTTGCAAACGGTCATGGAGCGTTTTCACCGCATACAAGAAGTCCGCGCCGATTTTGTCCATTTTGTTGACGAATACAATCCGCGGAACACCATATGTAGTCGCTTGACGCCAAACTGTTTCCGTTTGCGGCTCGACACCGGATTGGGCATCAAGGACTGTAATGGCTCCGTCCAACACGCGCAGCGAGCGCTCAACCTCAACCGTGAAGTCGACGTGCCCCGGCGTGTCGATAATGTTGATGCGATGGCCTTTCCATTGAGCCGTTGTCGCCGCCGACGTAATCGTAATCCCGCGCTCCTGCTCTTGCTCCATCCAGTCCATCGTGGCTGCGCCTTCATGCACTTCCCCGATTTTATGAACGCGGCCTGTGTAGAACAGTATCCGTTCCGTCGTCGTCGTTTTCCCGGCGTCAATGTGCGCCATGATCCCTATGTTGCGAGTGTTTTCTAAGGAGAACTCTCTTGCCATAGTGGTTATTTTCTCCTTCCTTACAAAATAAAATATAAGTAGATGGCGTCGCCATCTATGGCGCAATCCTCTTTGGTGTTAGAGAAGTTATATACACGCAGCCGAAAGGGCCACAATATATAGGAATATAGGTGAACAGGCAACATAAGTCGTGCCTTCTCACCTATTTCCTTTGAGCAGCGCCTATTACCAACGGTAATGAGCAAACGCTTTGTTCGCTTCAGCCATTTTATGCGTATCTTCGCGTTTTTTCACCGCTGCACCAGTGTTGTTGGCAGCGTCCATAATTTCATTCGCCAAGCGTTCTTCCATCGTTTTTTCACCGCGAAGGCGGGAATATTGCACGAGCCAGCGCAACCCGAGGGACACGCGGCGATCCGGACGGACTTCGACCGGAACTTGGTAGTTCGCCCCACCGACGCGGCGAGCACGCACTTCCAACACCGGCATGACGTTTTTCAACGCTTGTTCAAACACTTCCATTGGGTCTTTACCCGTGCGGTCACGGATAATATCAAAAGCAGTGTAAAGAATTTTTTGTGCTTTCGACTTTTTCCCGTCAATCATCATTTTATTGATCAAACGGGTGACAAGTTTTGAATTGTAAATCGGGTCTGGCAATACGTCACGTTTAGCAACAGGGCCTCTACGTGGCATAGTTTTTCCTCCCTTCAGGAAAAAATCCTCTTTCATTCATTATTTTTTCGCTGCTTTTGGCTTTTTCGCGCCGTATTTCGAACGGCCTTGCATCCGGTTCGCTACGCCCGCCGTATCCAATGCACCGCGGACGATATGGTAGCGCACCCCTGGCAAGTCTTTAACACGTCCGCCACGAATGAGCACGACGCTATGTTCTTGCAAGTTGTGGCCGATTCCCGGAATGTAAGCCGTCACTTCAATCCCGTTCGTCAGACGGACACGAGCGTACTTCCGGAGCGCCGAGTTCGGTTTTTTCGGCGTCATTGTGCCGACACGCGTGCATACGCCGCGTTTTTGCGGAGACGACACGTTCGTTTGTTCTTTTTTGAAGCTGTTGTACCCTTTGTTCAATGCAGGGGATTTTGACTTAAATACTTTTTTCTCGCGTCCTTTGCGGACTAATTGGTTAATTGTAGGCATTGAAAAATCCTCCTTTCACATGCATCGTTTAAGCCCACATATCCAGGTGGTTCATTGTTTATGCAAACAAAGATTTTAAAGGCGAAGCACTCAACGAAGAATCGCCACCGCAGCTGCGCCGACCTGGATCTTGCATGCCTTGCCGAGTTTTTTCATTGAATCGACTTTCGTGACTGGCACATTCGCCTCATTGGCTGCTGCCATCACTTTTTCGATGATTGGCAAGTCGGCATCTTCGGCTACGATCACTTCCGTTGCCTTCCCTTCCTTTAAAGCCCTTATCGTTTGTTTGGTTCCAATGACGACCTTCCCAGCCTGCAATACTTTTTCATAAGACATGTAACATATCCTCCAAAGTACCAGGTTGTTGGAACACCTTTATTAGACTACCACTTTCTCCGTCCGTTGTCAACTGTATTTTTTATCAAGGAAGGGCCGGCCAAGAGCCACTTAGCCGGCCGCCCTTTTTCGTTTTATTTAGACGGAACGGTATCGCCAGCCGTTTCCTTCTTGACGGCAGGCTTTACGTTGCGGTAGCGGGCCATACCTGTTCCGGCCGGGACAAGTTTGCCGATAATGACGTTTTCTTTCAAGCCGAGCAACTCGTCCCGTTTTCCTTTGATCGCCGCATCGGTCAAGACGCGCGTCGTTTCTTGGAACGAAGCCGCCGACAAGAACGAATCCGTTTCAAGCGACGCTTTCGTAATGCCAAGCAGCACCGGGCGGGCTGTTGCCGGCCGCTTTCCTTCGCGGATAGCCTGCGTATTGACATCCGTAAACTGGTGAACATCCAAAAGCGTGCCCGGCAGCACATCCGTATCGCCGGCATCGATAACGCGCACTTTGCGCAGCATTTGCCGCACCATCACCTCAATGTGCTTATCGCTAATTTCGACCCCTTGCATCCGGTACACCTTTTGCACTTCACGGAGCAAGTATTCTTGAACGGACGTAATATCTCGTACGCGCAGCAGCTGTTTCGGGTCAACCGAGCCTTCCGTTAACTCCTGGCCGCGTTCAACGTGCTGCCCTTCTTCGACTTTTAGACGTGCATTGTATGGGGCTACATACGAGCGCGTCTCGACTTCGCTTTGCACAACGATTTCGTACTGATGGTCACGGGTTTCGTTAATCGAGACAACCGTACCATCAATTTCTGAAATAACCGCTTGCCCTTTCGGGTTGCGCGCTTCAAACAGCTCTTGCACCCGCGGCAAACCTTGGGTGATATCGTCCCCGGCGACGCCGCCCGTATGGAACGTCCGCATTGTCAGCTGCGTACCCGGCTCGCCGATTGATTGAGCGGCGATAATACCGACCGCCTCGCCAACTTCAACGTCCATGCCCGTCGCCATGTTGCGACCGTAACATTTTTTGCACACACCGTGACGCGTGTTACAAGCAAAGACGGAGCGAATCCATACTTCCGTAACACCGGCCTTGACGATCTCATTCGCGATATCTTCAGTAATCATCTCATCTTTCCGGACGATTACTTTGCCCGTTTCCGGATGGTGCACCGTTTTGTGCGCATAGCGGCCGACAAGCCGTTCCTCAAGCTTGACGACGACTTCCGTACCGTCCGTTAACGCGCGCGCCAAAATGCCGCGGTCGGTGCCGCAGTCTTCTTCACGGACGATGACATCTTGCGCCACGTCAACGAGACGTCTCGTGAGATAGCCCGAATCGGCCGTTTTCAACGCCGTATCCGCCAACCCTTTCCGAGCGCCGTGCGTCGAGATGAAGTACTCCAATACCGTTAAGCCTTCGCGGAACGACGATTTGATCGGCAGCTCGATAATCCGGCCCGCCGGGTTGGCCATCAAGCCGCGCATCCCTGCGAGCTGCGTAAAGTTCGACGCGTTCCCCCGCGCTCCGGAATCGCTCATCATAAAGATCGGGTTGCGCTTATCGAGCGATTTCATCAACCGATCTTGGATTTTATCTTTCGCCGCGCTCCAAACGGAGATAACGCGTTCATACCGCTCTTCGTCGGTAATCAACCCGCGGCGGAACTGCTTCAAAACGGTGTCAACTTTCGCTTGTGCTTCATCCAAAATTTCTTGTTTTTCCGGCAAAACAACGATATCAGCAACGCCGATCGTAATGCCGGCTTTCGTTGAGTATTTGAAACCGAGATCTTTCATGCGGTCGAGCATCTTTGATGTTTCGGTAATTTTGAACCGCTTGAATACTTCGGCGATAATTTGCCCAAGCACTTTTTTCTTAAACGGCGGCACAAGTTCGCGCTTGCGGATCTCTTCGCGCACGTCGGTCCCTTTGTCAAGGAAATATTTATCCGGTGTCCGCCCTTCGATATTTTCCGTCGTCGGCTCGTTAATGTACGGGAACGACTTCGGCAAAATTTCGTTGAAAATGAGCTTCCCAACCGTCGTCAGCAGCAGTTTGTTGTTTTGTTCCTCGGTAAACGTTTCGTTTTTCAGCGAGCCGGCATGGACAGCGATGCGTGAATGGAGATGGACATAACCGTTATGGTAGGCGAGCAGCGCCTCGTCCGTATCCTTGAATACCATGCCCTCGCCGACTGCCCCCTCGCGTTCCATCGTCAAGTAATAGTTTCCTAAAACCATGTCTTGCGAAGGGGTAACGACCGGCTTTCCATCTTTCGGGTTCAAAATGTTTTGCGCCGCCAGCATCAACAAGCGTGCTTCAGCCTGTGCCTCGGCCGACAGCGGCACGTGCACCGCCATTTGGTCGCCGTCAAAGTCCGCATTGTACGCCGTACAAACGAGCGGATGAAGACGGATCGCCCGGCCTTCGACAAGCGTCGGCTCAAACGCCTGAATCCCGAGGCGGTGGAGCGTCGGGGCACGGTTTAACAACACCGGATGCTCTTTAATGACGTCTTCAAGTACATCCCATACCTCAGGGTGTACGCGTTCAATTTTCCGTTTTGCGCTTTTAATGTTATGCGCCAAGCCCCTCTCGACAAGCTCCTTCATGACGAACGGCTTAAACAGCTCGAGCGCCATTTCTTTCGGCAGCCCGCATTGATACATTTTTAAGTTCGGACCGACAACAATGACGGAACGGCCGGAATAGTCGACCCGTTTGCCGAGCAAGTTTTGCCGGAAGCGTCCTTGCTTTCCTTTCAGCATATGGGAAAGCGACTTTAATGGGCGGTTCCCCGGCCCAGTGACCGGGCGGCCGCGGCGGCCGTTGTCGATCAAAGCATCGACTGCCTCTTGCAGCATCCGTTTCTCGTTTTGAACGATAATGTTCGGCGCGCCAAGGTCAAGCAACCGTTTCAGACGGTTGTTGCGGTTAATCACACGGCGGTATAAATCGTTTAAGTCCGATGTCGCAAACCGTCCTCCATCGAGTTGGACCATCGGGCGGAGTTCCGGCGGAATGACTGGCAGTACATCGAGCACCATCCAAGCCGGGTCGTTTCCCGAGCTGCGGAACGCCTCAAGCACTTCAAGGCGTTTAATGATGCGGGCGCGCCGCTGCCCTTGCGCCGTTTTCAACTCTTCTTTCAGTGTAGTTACTTCTTTATCCAAGTCGATGTCTTGGAGAAGCTTTTTAATCGCCTCCGCCCCCATCGATGCTTGGAACGACTGGCCGTATTTCTCGCGATAGGCGCGGTATTCTTTTTCCGATAACAACTGTTTTTTCTCAAGCGGCGTATCGCCCGGGTCGGTGACGACGTAAGAAGCAAAGTAAATCACTTCCTCGAGCGCCCGTGGCGACATGTCAAGCACAAGACCCATCCGGCTCGGGATGCCTTTAAAATACCAGATGTGCGAAACGGGAGCGGCGAGCTCGATATGACCCATCCGTTCGCGGCGGACTTTTGAACGCGTCACCTCGACGCCGCAGCGGTCACAAACAACCCCTTTGTAACGGACGCGCTTATATTTGCCGCAATGGCACTCCCAGTCTTTCGTCGGGCCGAAAATGCGCTCACAAAACAGGCCGTCTTTTTCCGGCTTTAACGTCCGGTAGTTGATCGTTTCCGGTTTTTTGACTTCACCGTACGACCAAGAGCGAATTTTCTCCGGGGAAGCGAGCCCGATTTTCATATACTCGAATTTATTGACATCTAGCAAGGGGTATACCTCCCTCTTTGATCCGTCGGTTTTGCTCCAAGGCTTGTTCGCCAACCGTTCGCTTCAATGGCCGCGGGCGGGGAAATGCTCCCCGCCTTGCCGCCATTGCCGGTTACTCTTTCGTCACCGCGTCTTTTTCTTCGTCAACCTCTTCCGGCTCGATCGGCTTAACGTCGACCATAATCGCATCCGGCGCATGGTCATCGTCGTCGTCAAAGTTTTCCATGTTGATTTCTTGCTCATCACCTGTCAAAATCGTGACGTCCATCCCTAAACTTTGCAGCTCCTTAATCAACACTTTAAACGACTCCGGCACGCCCGGCTCCGGAATGTTTTCCCCTTTGACGATCGCTTCGTATGTTTTGACGCGGCCGACAACGTCGTCGGATTTAACAGTCAAAATTTCTTGCAATGTGTATGCCGCACCGTACGCTTCAAGCGCCCATACCTCCATCTCGCCGAAACGCTGGCCGCCAAACTGTGCCTTGCCGCCGAGCGGCTGCTGGGTGACGAGTGAGTACGGACCTGTTGAACGGGCATGAAGCTTGTCATCAACCATGTGGGCGAGCTTAATCATATACATAATACCGACCGACACGCGGTTGTCAAATGGTTCACCCGTCCGCCCGTCATATAGCACGGTTTTGGCATCACGCGCCATGCCGGCTTCTTCAAGAATGTTCCAAACATCTTCCTCCGTCGCTCCGTCAAAGACCGGAGAAGCGATATGCAAGCCAAGTTTTCTCGCCGCCATGCCAAGATGCAGCTCAAACACTTGCCCGATGTTCATCCGCGATGGAACGCCGAGCGGGTTTAACATGATGTCAACCGGCGTGCCATCGGGCAAGAACGGCATATCTTCTTCTGGAAGAATACGGGAAATAACCCCTTTGTTCCCGTGGCGACCCGCCATTTTGTCACCTTCGGAAATTTTCCGCTTCTGCACGATGTAGACGCGGACAAGTTGGTTGACGCCTGGCGGGAGTTCGTCGCCATCTTCGCGGTTAAATACTTTCACGTCAAGAACAATACCGCCGCCGCCGTGCGGGACGCGCAGCGACGTATCGCGCACCTCACGCGCTTTTTCACCAAAGATGGCATGGAGCAACCGCTCCTCGGCCGTCAATTCGGTCATCCCTTTTGGCGTCACTTTGCCGACGAGCAAGTCGCCGTCCTTTACTTCGGCGCCGATGCGGACGATGCCGCGCTCATCCAAGTTTTTCAACGCATCTTCACCGACGTTCGGGATGTCGCGCGTAATTTCTTCCGGACCGAGTTTCGTGTCGCGCGATTCCGCCTCGTATTCCTCAATGTGGACCGATGTGTACACGTCTTCTTTAACAAGGCGCTCACTCATGATGATGGCATCTTCGTAGTTGTAGCCGTCCCACGTCATAAAGGCAACGAGCACATTGCGACCAAGCGCCAGTTCACCTTTATCCATCGACGGGCCGTCAGCCAAAATTTCACCCTTTTCGACGATATCGCCTTTTTTCACGATCGGCCGTTGGTTGTAGCAAGTGCCTTGGTTGGAACGAATAAACTTCAGCAACCGATATTTATCTAGATCACCCTTGACTTCTTTGCCGTCGACCTCAATGAGTCGCCGTACCCAAATTTCCTTTGCCTCAACACGTTCGACAATGCCGCGGTGCTTGCAAATAACCGCCGCACCCGAATCTTTCGCTGAAACATACTCCATTCCTGTACCGACGATCGGCGCTTCCGGTTCTAACAGCGGCACTGCTTGACGCTGCATGTTCGCGCCCATCAAAGCGCGGTTGGAGTCGTCATTCTCCAAAAACGGGATGCATGCCGTCGCCGCGGAAACAACTTGCTTCGGCGACACGTCCATGTAGTCGACGCGGTCGCGCTTCACAACGATGTTTTCACCGCGGAAACGGGCGATGACATTTTCTTCAAGGAACGTCCCGTCTTCCGCAAGCGGCACGTTCGCTTGCGCCACAACGTAATTGTCTTCTTCATCGGCCGTCAAATAGTCGATTTGGTCCGTTACTTTTCCCGTCTCCGGATCAACGCGCCGGTACGGCGTTTCAATAAAACCGAATTTGTTCACCTTCGCATACGTGGACAATGAGTTGATCAACCCGATGTTCGGGCCTTCCGGCGTCTCGATCGGACACATCCGCCCATAATGCGAATAGTGGACATCGCGCACTTCAAATCCGGCGCGCTCGCGCGTCAATCCGCCAGGGCCAAGCGCAGAAAGGCGGCGTTTATGCGTCAACTCAGCCAACGGGTTCGTCTGATCCATAAACTGCGACAGCTGCGAGCTGCCAAAAAATTCCTTAATCGCCGCGATCACCGGGCGAATGTTGATGAGCTGCTGCGGTGTAATCGTGTTCGTATCTTGGATCGACATGCGCTCACGCACGACGCGCTCCATCCGCGACAAGCCGATGCGGAATTGGTTTTGCAACAGTTCGCCGACTGAACGGAGACGGCGGTTGCCTAAATGGTCGATGTCGTCCGTATCGCCGACACCGTGAAGCAAGTTGAAGAAATAACTGATCGAGGCAATGATGTCCGCCGGCGTAATATGTTTGACATCTTCGGCGATAAAACCGTTGCCGATGATGTTGATCACCTTTTCATTGTCTGGGTCATTCGGCGCGTAAATTTTCACCGTCTGCACCTCAATCGGACCGTCCGCCACTCCTTCAGCCGGGCGGTGCATCTGCAGTCCGACTCCTTTTTCCAAATACGGCAACAGGCGGTTCAGCATCCGGCGGTCGATGATGGCCCCAGCCTCAGCGATGACTTCTCCCGTTTCCGGATCGACGATCGTTTCTGCCAGCCGCTGGTTAAACAAGCGGTTTTTAATATGAAGTTTTTTGTTGATTTTATAGCGTCCTACACTGGCCAGATCGTATCGTTTCGGGTCAAAAAAGCGGGACGCAAGCAAACTTTTTGCGTTCTCTAGGGTTGGCGGCTCACCCGGGCGGAGACGCTCATAAATTTCGATCAACGCTTTTTCCGTGCTGTCGGTATTATCTTTTTCAAGCGTATTTCGCAAATATTCGTTATCACCAAGCAAGTCGACGATTTCTTGGTCGGAGCTGAACCCAAGCGCACGAAGAAGCACCGTAACAGGCAATTTACGGGTGCGGTCGATACGAACGTAAACGACGTCTTTCGCATCGGTTTCATATTCGAGCCATGCGCCGCGGTTCGGAATCACTGTTGCCGAATAGCCGCGTTTCCCGTTTTTATCGATTTTATCACTGTAATAGACGCTTGGCGAGCGGACGAGCTGGGAGACGATCACACGCTCCGCCCCGTTGATGATAAACGTGCCCGTTTCCGTCATCAGTGGAAAATCACCCATGAACACGTCTTGTTCTTTCACTTCGCCCGTCTCTTTATTGATGAGGCGAACTTTCACGCGAAGCGGCGCCGCATATGTAACGTCGCGTTCTTTTGCCTCTTCAACCGAATATTTTGGCTCTCCTAAGCTATAGTCGATAAATTCAAGAGAGAGATTGCCGGAAAAGTCCTCGATCGGAGAAATTTCCTTGAACATTTCCCGCAGTCCTTCATCGAGAAACCATTGGTACGAAGACGTTTGGATTTCAATCAAGTTCGGCAATTCCAGCACTTCGCTAATGCGTGCATAACTTCTTCGTTGGCGGTGTCGCCCGTATTGAACTAGTCGGCCTGTCAAGAGTGATTCACCCCTCAAATGTAGACATTAGTGAAAACCGGAAGCGGAACATCGCGTCCATCCACCTGGCTGGCCGGATAGCCGCCAAGGCAGTCTGGGCGCTCCGTCATTCCGGGGCAAAGCGCTAGGCATGCATACGGCCGCCCCCCCGCCGTCCGAACGGAAACGGCTCGGCTGTGGCACCACCGTTTCGTTAAGGGGATTCAACATGCTCCCGGCGCGAGGAAACCAGGCGTTGGATGGAGAAAAAAAGAAAATGGTTTCTATCCAGTAGAAAACCATATGTTTAGCTATTTATTGATTTTATCATTTTTTCCATTGTATCCAAAATTATACGTCATCCCCTTTACACGGGAAATGTGCATATTTAGCATTTTATAATGCTACCACAATAAAAAAACGGTGTCAACATTTTTTCGACTTTATGATATAATATCCTTTTTTCTTCGCGACGACCTCTACAGCGGCAAACCATTCATTCAGCTTTTGCAGCGCAGATGGAGCACCTTGTTTCTTTTGAATGACAACCCATAGTTCCCCATTATGGACTAGATGATCCCGACTTTGTTCAAAAATCGCATGGACAACCCGCTTGCCGGCCCGGATCGGCGGATTGGTGACAATCGCCGCAAACCGCTGTTCCCCAACTTCCGAAAACAAGTCGCTTTTATAAATCATCGCATTATGGATGCCGTTTGCTCGCCTGTTTTCTTCCGCCAGCTCTAACGCCCGCTCATTAACATCGATCATCTGGATGCGGCGGTCAGGAAACGATTTGGCTAGGGCGAGCCCAATCGGCCCGTACCCACAGCCGACATCCAACAAATCGCCGGCAACGTCCGGTTGTTGAAATGTTTCAATCAGCAAACGCGTGCCGAAATCGACCTCGCGCTTTGAGAATACTCCACTGTCGGTCGTAAAGCGGAATTCGTGCCCTCGCAATGTAAACGTCCATGTTTCCGGTTTCCGCTCCGACGTCGGTCTGGCCGAATAGTAATGTTCATTCACAACAACCCCTCCTTTGTTGGCAAGCATCATCACCCTTCATTACTATAGTGTAACAAAAAAGAGGCCGCCCCTTGCCCGGGTCAGCCCCTTTTTTATCGCGACGCCATTACTTCACTTCAACTTTCGCGCCAACTTCTTCAAGTTTTGCTTTAATTTCTTCAGCTTCCTCTTTCGAAACAGCTTCTTTGACCGGTTTCGGCGTGTTGTCAACCAAGTCTTTCGCTTCTTTCAAGCCGAGGCCAGTGATTTCGCGAACGACTTTGATGACTTTGATTTTTTGCGCGCCGGCATCAGCGAGGATGACATCAAATTCTGTTTTCTCAGCTGCTGCTTCAGCGCCAGCTGCTGCGCCGCCAGCAACAACAACCGGAGCCGCGGCCGTTACGCCGAATTCTTCTTCAATCGCTTTGACTAATTCATTTAATTCCAATACCGTCATATTTTTCACTGCTTCAATGATTTGTTCTTTCGTCATCGTCATTTCCTCCTTGTGTAATGTTCGTTATGCACATCGATATGCGCCATTACGCGCCTTGTTCTTCTTGTTTGTCGGCCACTGCCTTAACCGCAAGCGCAAAGTTGCGGATTGGGGCTTGAAGAACGCTAAGCAACATCGAGAGCAACCCTTCGCGGGACGGAAGTTTCGCCAAGGCGTCGATTTCTTCTTTGCTGGCGACGTTTCCTTCAATGACGCCGCCTTTGATTTCCAACGCCTCGTGCGTTTTGGCAAACTCGCTTAAAACTTTCGCCGGCGCTACAACATCTTCATTGCTGAATGCGATGGCGTTCGGGCCGGTAAACACCTCATTCAATCCTTCTAGGCCGATTTCCGCGAGCGCCCGGCGGGTCATCGTGTTTTTGTACACTTTGAACTCAATGCCTGCTTCGCGCAGCTGTTTGCGCAGCTCGGTCATTTCCGCCACGTTTAAGCCGCGGTAATCGACGATGACGGTCGCCTTGCTGGCACGGAATTTCTCCGCGATCTCAGCGACCACTTGTTTTTTCAGTTCAATCGCGCTCGACACGTCCTGCACCTCCTGCAAAGAAAATGGTGGAATACCACTTATACCGTTTGGCCGTTCAATAAAAAACCCCCATGCCGCGTAGACATGGAGGTATCGTTCAACGCACCGCGATCAACAGCGCATTGTCTATCGTCCACATACCTCGGTAGGAAATTAAGCCTAGAGCAGGCACCTACTGTCTACGGTACAAATGATATTCGGTTTTCAGCCAAATAGCATTTTATCAGACTAATGGATAAAAGTCAACCGTTATTGCGCAACCGCTACGGTCGTCGGGTCCACTTTAATACCAGGGCCCATCGTTGACGTAATCGTCACGTTTTTGACATACGTCCCTTTAGCCGCTGCCGGTTTGGCTTTCAAAATCGCTTCGTAAACCGTCGCAAAGTTTTCAACCAACTTTTCGCTGTCAAACGATACTTTGCCGATCGGCACGTGAATGTTACCGGCTTTGTCGACGCGGTATTCTACTTTACCAGCTTTGATTTCTTGCACCGCTTTCGTTACGTCAAACGTGACCGTGCCGGTTTTCGGGTTCGGCATTAACCCTTTCGGACCTAAAATGCGTCCGAGTTTCCCGACTTCACCCATCATGTCCGGCGTAGCGACAACGACGTCAAAGTCAAACCATCCTTGTTGGATTTTGTTAATATATTCCGTATCGCCAACATAGTCAGCGCCAGCTGCTTCTGCTTCTTTCGCTTTTTCCCCTTTCGCGAACACTAACACGCGCGCCACTTTCCCTGTGCCGTGCGGCAGAACGACAGCACCGCGAATTTGTTGGTCCGCTTTTTTCGGGTCAACACCTAAACGAAACGCGACTTCAACCGTCGCATCAAATTTTGCGACGTTCGTTTTTTTCACGAGCTCGATCGCTTCAGCAACCGGATAGGCTTTGAAGCGGTCAACGAGCTTCAACGCTTCTAAGTACTTTTTCCCTCTTTTCGGCATCTCAAAATCCTCCTCGATTGTGGTTTTAGCGGAAAAAACCTCCCACGATGAAACAACCTTCGCTTCTTTCGAAGGTGGACCATTCAGCAGACAGCCGCCTTCTGAAAGGACTGTCCTTCATTCAATCATAAAAGACCTTTTTTTGCCCATGGAGAGAGAGGTTGCGGAATACGCAACCCCCCCGGACAGCACGTCGGCCTTAGTCTTCAATCACGATGCCCATGCTGCGAGCCGTGCCTTCAACCATGCGCATGGCTGCTTCAATGCTCGCCGCATTCAAATCCGGCATTTTCAACTCGGCAATCTCACGCACTTTGTCGCGCTTGATCGTCGCCACTTTGTTGCGGTTCGGTTCGCCGGAGCCCGATTCGATGCCGGCCGCTTTTTTCAACAATACAGCGGCTGGCGGCGTTTTCGTGATGAATGTAAATGAACGGTCCTCAAAAACCGTAATTTCAACCGGAATGATCAACCCTGCTTGGTCGGCTGTACGGGCATTAAACTCTTTACAAAACGCCATAATATTAACACCGGCTTGACCTAACGCAGGACCTACTGGCGGCGCCGGATTCGCTTTCCCTGCAGGAATTTGCAGTTTGACGATCTTGATTACTTTTTTCGCCACGAGACACACCTCCTTAAGTCCGTGATGTGGTAATAGGGATTGCCCCTCCCACTCATTTGGCTCTATATAGAAAGAGCCGCTCCATATCTCCCGTTTCCGTCGGGAGGATCAGCGCATAAAGCACGTTTGCTCCCTTATACAGCGCGTATAAGTTCATCGCTGCATGCCTTGTCTAAAACTCAAGACATACTGACTTTAAAATATTATCACTTTTCAATAGTGATTGCAAGTTGTTTTCCATTAGATTTTTTCTATTTGCGAAAACTCCAACTCCATCCGCGTTTCGCGCCCGAACATGTCGACAAGCAGCTTCACCTTATGTTTATCAGGGTCAATCGCTTCAATTTTTCCGGTGAAATTCGCAAACGGACCTTCTTTAATCCGGACCGTCTCGCTGACCTCATAGTCGACATCAACATCAGCGAGCGGCATGCCCATCCGCTTCAAAATCATTTTTACTTCTTCCTCCATGAGCGGTGTCGGTTTCGAACCGGCTCCGCTCGAACCGACAAACCCGGTCACGCCCGGTGTGTTGCGCACGACGTACCATGAATCATCGGTCATGACCATTTCAACGAGCACATAGCCAGGAAATACTTTCCTTTTTGTCGTTTTCCGTTTTCCATTCTTAATGTCCGTTTCCGTCTCCTCTGGGACGACAACCCGGAAAATTTTATCTTGCATCCCCATTGATTCAACGCGTTTTTCCAAATTGGCTTTCACTTTATTTTCGTATCCCGAATATGTATGGACGACATACCAGTTTTTCTCCATCAGCGAGCCTCCCTAGGGCGGTTTTCATTTTGTGTTTTTGCGCAAAACAAAAACCCGTTGCCGGGTTCCATACTCGTACGATTATCTTTCATTATAGCATATCATTCGCCCGCTTATTCAAACACAAGGCGAATTAACTGCGAAATGCCGAGATCAACAACGGCAAAAAAGATGGTGAAGAACGCCACCGTGGCCAACACAACCGCCGTATAGTTGACTAGCTCCTTTCTGTTTGGCCAACTTACCTTTTTCAGTTCGCGTACGACTTCTTTAAAAAAGTTGGTTACTCGCTGCATCACTCGTACCTCCACGATTGCTCAAAACTGTCCCCACCGCTCACTTTGTTTCACGATGGGCGGTATGTTTGTTGCATGTTGGGCAAAATTTATTGGCCATTAGGCGCTCACCAAGGCGGTTTGCCTGTTTTGTAGTCGTATAGTTCCGGCTTCCACACTGCGCGCAAGCGAGCGTTACTTTTTGGCGCATAAACATTTCACCGTTCCCGTAAGATGTCCATAAAAATTTATCATATCAACGTTTCTGCTGTCAATGCCATGTTTTCGTCTGCCCTTGGCGCAGGCCGGTGCGCCGCCTATAAACTAATCTCCCGATATTCCAAATATTTCTCAAGCTTCCGTTTGACCCGTTGCAAAGCGTTATCGATCGATTTAACATGGCGGTTCAACTCTTCAGAAATCTCTTGGTACGAACGCCCATCCAAATATAGAGCAAGCACTTTCCGCTCGAGGTCGCTTAGCAGCTCTGCCATCTTCAGCTCAATATCGTCGACTTCCTCGCGGTTGACAATCAATTCTTCCGGATCTGTCGCCTGCGCGCCGGACAACACGTCCATCAGCGTCCGGTCTGATTCGTCATCGTAAATGGGCTTGTCCAAGGAAACGTAAGAATTGAGCGGAATGTGTTTTTGGCGGGTCGCCGTTTTAATGGCGGTGATCATTTGCCTTGTGATACAAAGCTCTGCAAACGCTTTAAACGAAGAGAGCTTGTCTCCTTTAAAATCACGGACTGCCTTATACAGCCCGATCATCCCTTCCTGCACGATATCTTCCCGATCAGCCCCGACTAAAAAGTATGAGCGGGCTTTGGCGCGCACGAAGTTTTGGTATTTGTGAATTAAAAAATCAAGTGCTTCTCCATCCCCTTTATGAACAAGTGCGACAAGTTGTTCATCCTCCAGCTTTTGATAGTCCCTTACCTTGTCTACTTTGAAGCATTCCCCCACGCTGATCCCCCCGACCGCATCAATCGCTAACATTTATTATACAGTACAAATTTTTACAGCGTCAACCGCTCATTTTTGCCCTCTTCGCCATTTTTCAAAAATTTCGGCAACTTTATCATTGAGCGGCATTTTTGAAATCGGGGTGCGGTATCTTATATCCCGCAGCTTTTTGGAAATGTCCCGCTCGACCGTCTCGATTTCGTATAGCAGTTCGCGCGCCGATTTGCGCAAGGCGCCTTGGCTGAACACCGTCCATTGTTCCGTATAATCAGATGTCGCTACATATACCTTTGTGCGCGCATTCATGAACGTTTTTGCCAACCGTTCAATCCGTTCATCAGCTGTTTCATGTTCTTTTGTAAAAATGACGTCGATATCGTAATGTTTATACTTTTTCTCGTTTCCTTGCACGAGGTGGGCATCAAACACGATCACAACATGATCCCCGGTGAACCCTTTGTAATCGGCCATCTTATCAATCAGCAAATCCCTTGCCGCGGCAAGATCGCCCTCCTCTTTTAACCGGCGCAACGCCGGCCATGCCCCGATGATGTTGTAGCCGTCAACGATCAAAATGTTCATCGGCTACTCTCCTAATGGATACCGTTTCCGGTACACCTCATACATGAGCAGACCGGCGGCAACGGACGCATTGAGCGAGGTGACATGCCCGCGCATCGGCAGCCGGAATAGAAAATCGCACTTTTCAAGCACTAAGCGGCTGATGCCTTTTCCTTCGCTGCCGATCACAAGCGCCAGCGGCATCGTGCCGTCAAGCATACGGTAGTCGTCTTTGGCAGACGCGTCGGTGCCGGCTATCCAAACCCCCCGCTCTTTTAGTTCGTCGATCGTCCGCGCCAAGTTCGTCACGCGCGCGACTGGAACGTGCTCAATCGCTCCAGTGGACGCCTTCGCAACCGTTGATGTCAGCCCGACGGAACGCCGCTTCGGGATGATGAGACCGTGCGCTCCGACCGCATCGGCCGTCCGCATGATGGCGCCTAAATTATGGGGATCCTCGAGCTCGTCCAACACAAGGAAAAACGGCGCCTCTTCCCGTCGAGCGGCGCGGGCGAATAAGTCATCCACCTCATAGTAGCGGTACGCCGCCGCCTGAGCGACGATCCCTTGGTGCGCCCCCTCGGCCATTTGATCAAGCTTGCGCTTCGGGACATATTGGACGAGTACGCCCCGCCGCTTTGCCCATTCGAGGACGGGCTCGACGGCATGACGCTGCGCCCCTTCGGCGATCCAAATTTTATTGATGTCGCGCCCGGATTTGAGCGCTTCAATGACCGGATTTCTGCCGATAATGTAATCCATCATTCCAACGCCCTTTCTTCCCTTTCAATAATGGCAAATGAACGGCTGATCAGCTCCTCGACCCGACGGCCGTTGTCCTGCAAAAAATGATAGCCGATCAACGCTTCGAACGCTGTACTGTGCCGGTACGTCTGAACATCCGTGTTTTTCGGGATCGTGCCGGATTTGGCGTTGCGGCCACGGCGGACGATGGCTTGCTCTTCGGCGGTCAGCGCGCCTTCATCGAGCAAAGCTAAAATGACTTTCGCCTGCGCCCGCGCTGACACGTAGCAAACCGCCCGCCGGTGCAATTCATGAGGCCGAACGCTCCCCATGGCCAGCAAGTGGCGGCGCACGTACACTTCATAAACCGCATCGCCAATATAGGCGAGCGCCAAGCCGTTTAACTGTTTGACATCACGAACGGTCTCAAACTGTGCCATCGCTTATAATCCCCGTTTCCATCTCGTTCCTTGCGGCGTATCTTCCAAAATAATGTTTTTGGCTTTCAGCTCATCGCGGATGCGGTCAGCCAACGCGAAGTCCCGATTTTTCCGCGCCTCGTTTCGCCTTTGGATCAGTGCTTCGATTTCCTCGTCAAGCAGCTCCTCTTGCTTTGGCTTTGGATCGAGGCCAAGGACGTTCATCAACTGTTCAAATTCGCGCAAAAACGCACCAATAACGGTTTCAGATGTCGTTTTTTCCTGCAAATACAAGTTTGCTTGCTTCGCCAAGTCAAACAGTACAGCGATGCCATTGGCCGTGTTGAAATCGTCGTCCATCTCACGGATGAATGATTCGCGGGCCGCAGCGATACGCGACAGCCATTCATCATCGTTGTCGGTTAAGTTCGTGCTTGCCCCGAGCCGGTGCTGCAAGTTGCCATAGGCTGTCTTCAAGCGTTCGAGCCCGCGTCTTGCACTCTCGAGCAGCTCTTCGCTGTAGTTGATCGGGTGGCGATAATGGACCGACAACATAAAGAAACGCAACACTTGCGGGTCAATCTGCCGGATGATATCGTGAACGAGCACGAAGTTGCCGAGCGACTTCGACATTTTTTCGTTGTTAATATTTAAATACCCATTGTGCAGCCAGTATTTCGCAAACGGTTTGCCGGTCAGTGCTTCCGATTGGGCGATTTCATTTTCATGGTGCGGAAACGTCAAATCTTGGCCGCCGGCGTGAATGTCGATTGTATCACCCAAATACTTGCGCGCCATCGCTGAGCATTCGATATGCCAGCCCGGCCGCCCTTTTCCCCATGGACTGTCCCAACAAATCTCTCCTTCTTTCGCCGCTTTCCAAAGGGCGAAATCGAGCGGGTCGTCTTTTTTCTCGCCGACTTCGATGCGCGCTCCAGCCTGCAATTCATCGATCGACTGATGCGACAGCTTGCCATAGCCGGAAAACTTGCGCGTCCGGTAGTAGACGTCGCCGTCCACCTCGTACGCATACCCCTTGTCGATAAGCGTCTGAATAAATTCGATAATCGTTTCGATATTTTCCGTCACGCGCGGGTGGATGTCCGCTTTTTTGCAACCAAGCGCTTGAATGTCTTCAAAATATGCGTCAATAAACCGCTCAGCGATCGCCGGCACGCTTTCGCCAAGCTCACGGGCCGCCTTAATCAGTTTATCGTCGACATCCGTAAAGTTGGATACGTACGTCACATCATAGCCGCGGAACTCCAAATAGCGCCGAATCGTGTCAAAGACGATGGCGGCCCGGGCATTGCCAATATGAATATAATTATAGACCGTCGGGCCGCACACATACATTTTCACTTTGTTCGGTTCAAGCGGCTCAAACGGTTCCTTTTTTCGCGTCAGCGTGTTATAAAGCCGGATGCTGCTCATATTCGCTCTTCCTTTCGTGTTGTTTCAATGCCTCCAGCTCGCTTTTTAGCCGGTTGATTTCCTCCTCAAGCTCCCGGAACCGGTCGGCGATCGGGTCCGGCAAATCGGTATGGTTCAAATCTTTTTTCACTTTCACCCCATCACGCACGACCACGCGGCCGGGGATGCCGACAACCGTTGAATTCGGCGGCACGTCTTTTAGCACCACCGATCCGGCGCCGATTTTCGAGTTTTCCCCGATCGTAATCGAACCGAGCACTTTCGCGCCGGCAGCGATTAAACAGTTGTCTTTAATCGTCGGATGGCGCTTCCCTTTTTCTTTTCCCGTCCCGCCTAATGTCACTCCTTGATAGACGGTGACGTTGTCGCCAATTTCGCATGTCTCACCGATTACGACTCCCATGCCGTGGTCGATGAAAAAGCGACGCCCGATTTTTGCGCCCGGATGGATTTCAATGCCGGTGAAAAAGCGGCTAATTTGTGAAACCAAACGGGCAAGAAAGAAAAATTTCCGTTTGTAAAGCGCGTGGGCGACCCGGTGCGCCCAGATGGCATGCAACCCAGAATACGTTAAAATGACTTCCAAATAGCTTCTTGCTGCCGGGTCTTGGTCGAAAATCACTTCGATGTCTTCTTTTAATGTTTTAAACATAGCGTGTCCTCCCTCCATCCCATTGATTATAATGAATAAAAAAGCGCCCCTGTGCCGAAGACACAGAGACGCTTTTGGCGCGGTTCCACTCTGTTTAGCGAAACGGATGCGCCGTTTCGCCCACTCGAGTCTGATAACGGAGATGCTCCGCTCCCCTCTACTGCAGAACGTCTCTGTTCCGGTTCGAAAGGAGGCTCCGAGGCGCATTTCAGACAACAACGGGCATAAACCGCTCCCAGCCAAGGCGGTTCTCTCTGGAATGCCGATGTTTCCTACTTCTCCTCGTCAACGCTTTGCCATTATATACGCTTGTTCAACTGATAAACTTTGTATTATTATACCACAGCCGTCAAGCAAACGTGCATAAAAGAACAGCTAAAATTTTTCTTGCAGTACCCGTTCGAGCCGTTCGATCACTTTTTCTTTGCCAAGCAGCTGGATGGCAAACGGCAGTTCCGGTCCGTGCGTTTGTCCAGTCACGGCGGCGCGAATCGGCATAAACAACTTCTTCCCTTTTTGTCCGGTTGACTTTTGCACCGCTTTGATCGCCGCTTTAATCTCATCAGCTGTAAACGCCTCAAGCTCGCGCACGTTCGCCAAAAAGGCGGAAAGCACGTCCGGCACTTGCTCTTCAGCGAGCACTTGGCGCGCTTCGTCCTCGTACTCGACTTCCTCCTTAAAGAACAGCTCGGACAGCGGGACGATCTCCGCCCCGTAACTCATTTGCTCCTGGTACAAGGCGATCAAATCGCGCGCCCATTGCTGCTGTTCGTCGCTCATGTCCGCCGGCAGGCGCCCGGCCTTCACCAAATGCGGCAAGGCCAACTCAACGAGCCGGTCCAAATCAAGTCGCTTCACATATTGATTGTTCATCCACGTCAGCTTTTTTGTGTCAAACATTGACGGCGACTTCGACAGCCGCGAAACATCAAATATGCGGATGAGTTCGTCTTTCGAAAAAATTTCTTCTTCCCCTTCCGGCGACCAGCCAAGGAGGGCAAAAAAGTTGAACATCGCCTCGGGTAAATAGCCAAGCTCTTTGTATTGCGACACGAACTGAATGATCGATTCATCACGCTTGGACAGCTTTTTCCGCTGTTCGTTGACAATCAATGTCAAATGGGCAAACTGCGGCGGCTCCCAACCGAAATATTCATACACCATCAACTGCTTCGGCGTGTTGGACAAGTGCTCTTCGCCGCGGAACACATGGCTGATTTCCATTAAATGGTCGTCAATAACAACAGCAAAGTTGTACGTCGGAATACCGTTCGCCTTTACAATGACCCAGTCGCCGATATCTTTCGATTCAAACGTCACTTTGCCACGCACTAGATCGTCAACTTCATACGTTTTCCCTTCGGGCACTTTCAGGCGGATCGTATACGGTTTGCCTTGAGCTTCAAACTCTGCAATTTGCTCCGGCGTCAAATGGCGGCATTTGCCGCTGTATTGCGGAGCGGCAATACCTGCCGCCCGCTGCTCCTCCCGTTCCCGCTCAAGTTCCTCCGGTGTGCAAAAACATTTGTAGGCATGCCCTTGTTCGATTAATTCGTTCACATACTTTCGGTAGATGTTCAGCCGCTCCGTCTGCCGATACGGCCCGTATCCGCCGTCCTTATCGACCGATTCGTCATAATCGATGCCGAGCCATTTTAAGTTTTCAAGCTGCGACTGTTCGCCGCCTTCCACGTTCCGTTCAATATCCGTATCTTCGATGCGGACGATCATTTTTCCGCCATGATGACGAGCAAACAAATAGTTAAACAGCGCTGTCCGCGCCCCGCCGATATGCAAATGACCGGTCGGGCTCGGCGCATAACGCACACGCACGTCTTTTGCCATCGTCCAACCCCTCCACTTCCATCAAAAACTTGTGCTATTATTGTACCGTTTATCGTAACAAAGTTCAAAACGGACGGCTCACCTTCCAGACGGCGCCTAAATGCCCCGAGCGAAAAAACAGGAGGCCAGAATGCCTTCGGACTGTTGCACCGCCGCTTCCCGGGCGATCTTCCGGAAGCGTCGCATCGCCAAAGTTACACCCCGCTCTTTTGCAGCAGCACGACCACTTGAGCGGCAATGCCTTCTTCTCGCCCAGTGAACCCGAGCTTTTCTGTCGTCGTCGCCTTCACATTCACTTGCGAACGTTCGGCTTCAAGCAGCCGGGCGATCACCGCTTTCATCTCCTCAATGTGCGGTGCCATCTTCGGCTTTTGCGCGATAATGATGCAGTCCGCGTTCACTAATGCATACCCTTCTTGTCGGACGAGCGTCCATACGTGCGCCAACAACTCGGTTGAGTCCGCGTCTTTATAGCGCGGGTCAGTATCCGGGAAGTGCCGCCCGATATCGCCGGCGCCAATGGCCCCAAGACATGCATCCGCCACTGCGTGAAGCAGCACATCCGCATCTGAGTGGCCAAGCAACCCTTTCTCATACGGAATATGTACGCCGCCAATGATGAGCGGACGCCCTTCCACCAATTGATGGACATCAAACCCTTGTCCAATGCGAAACATGTCTTCACCCCCATCTACTCCGCGATGCGGCTCGCTAAAATCGCCTCGGCAAATAACAGGTCTTCCGGGGTTGTCAACTTAATGTTGCGATAATCCCCTTCCAAAATTTTCACTGGCTTGCCGAGCCGCTCAACTAGGCTGGCATCGTCTGTGCCGAGGCAACCGGCTTTTTTCGCCTCTTCGTGCGCTTCCATGATCAAAGACAGACGAAAAGCTTGTGGTGTTTGCACCGCCCACAAGCTGGAACGATCAATCGTCTGTTCGACAAATAAACCGTCCGCTTTTTTGATCGTGTCTTTTACCCGCACCGCTGGAACAGCCGCCCCATATTGAACAGCGGCATCCGCCAGCTCGTGCAAATGCCGGACGCGAACAAACGGACGGGCGCCGTCGTGAATGAGGACAATCTCCCCTCCCTTCAGCGCCTGCAACCCGTTATACACACTATGCTGCCGCTCCTCACCGCCGTTGGCGAACGCTGCTACTTTTCGAATGCAGTAGCGTTCGAGCAGTTGTTCAATCCGGCTTCGCTCAGCCGGATTGACGACAAGCACAATGCCGGTGCATCGTTCATCACCCTCGAATACTTTCAGCGTTCGGACGATGAGCGGCTCACCCCCAAGCTTAATAAATTGCTTGTTCATCCCGGCGTTCATCCGCTTTCCTTGCCCGGCCGCCAATACGATTGCTTCATAATTCATTGGACGTTTCCCCTATTCTTGTTAAAGCGCCTTTTGCAACAGTTTCAGTTTGGCAAAAATCATTCTCCCCGCAGATGTTTGTAACACGCTAGTGACCAGGACGTCAACCCGTTTGCCGATATATTCTTTGCCGTCTTCAACAACGATCATCGTCCCATCATCCAAATAGGCGACACCTTGGTTATGTTCTTTTCCGTCTTTAATGACGTGCACATTCAGCTCTTCGCCCGGCAGCACGACCGGTTTGACAGCGTTGGCTAAGTCGTTGATATTGAGGACGCGCACATTTTGCAGCTCGCACACTTTGTTTAAATTGAAATCGTTCGTGACCACCACTCCCTGAAGCTGTTTCGCCAACTTAACGAGCTTGCTATCGACTTCCTGCACATCATTGAAATCCGCCTCGTGAATTTCCACTTTCATCGCCATCTCTTTTTGGATGCGGTTCAAAATATCCAAACCGCGGCGGCCGCGGTTTCGTTTCAATACATCGGAGGAATCCGCAATATGCTGAAGCTCCTCTAACACAAAACGGGGAATGACAAGCGGCCCTTCCAAAAACCCTGTTTGGCAAATGTCCGCGATCCGTCCGTCAATGATGACGCTTGTGTCTAAAATTTTCACCGCTCCGCCTTTAGTCGTTTCAGTTTCAACTTCTCCGCCTTTTTTCTTCGTCATTCGATTGGAAAGGGAAAATAAGTTCATCAGCTCATTCCGTTTCTTTAAACCAACGCGAAACCCTAAATAACCAAGCAGCACAGTCAAAAAAATCGGCAGCACCGTATTCAGCACTTGAATGCGAAACGATTGCAGCGGCATAACGACTAAAAACGCGATAATAAGACCAAAAATCAGCCCGAGACTGCCAAATAGCACGTCAGCAGCCGGCGCCTTTACCAGCGTCTCTTCCGCCCAGCGAATCATATCGACGACATAATCGACAAGCCAAAACGTCAGCAAAAAGAAAAGAACAGCCCCCAACACCGCCAACGTATAGGAATTATTGACAAGCGATATGCCGCTTACATTCAACAGCTCAAGCAAATCGGGCAAAAACATGGCGCCCAGCGTTCCGCCCACCGCGAGAAAAAATAGTTGTACAACACGTCTGACCATCGGTTCATCTTCACCTCCCTATCTAACATTATAAACAGTTTCCAATGTTTGAAACCAATTGGAAGGCAATTTTTAACCGTTTTTGAACATTCGACATCTACTTGTAATCATGAGCAGCAGGTGCTGGCACAGCGCCCGGCTCGCTCCGGCCCCTACTATTTTTTACGTCCGTCGAAACAAAAAGGTTCAGTCATTTTATGCAGTTTATAACATCGTATGCTCAAGCGCCTCGGTCACATGCGAAACACCGATCACGTTAACGCCCACAGGCGGCTGCCAGCCAGCCAAATTGTTTTTTGGCACAATGACGCGGGAAAAACCTAACTTGACAGCCTCCTGTACGCGCTGTTCAATACGGGAAACGCGGCGTACCTCCCCGGTCAAGCCGACTTCGCCGATAATGACATCGGCCGGATTTGTCGGCCGGTCGCGGAAACTCGAGGCAATGCTGACGGCGACCGCCAAATCGATGGCCGGTTCGTCAAGCTTCACTCCTCCTGCCACTTTCAAATAAGCATCTTGATTTTGCAACAGCAGTCCGACCCGCTTTTCGAGCACAGCCATCAGAAGCGACACACGGTTATGATCAAGGCCGGTCGCCATCCGCCTCGGGTTGCCGAAGCTTGTCGGCGAGACGAGCGCCTGGATTTCCACCAATACCGGACGCGTCCCTTCCATGGCCGCCACTACCGTCGATCCGGCCGCTCCGCGCGACCGCTCTTCCAAAAACACTTCAGACGGGTTTTCCACTTCTCTTAACCCCATGTCGCGCATTTCAAAAATACCGATTTCATTCGTCGAGCCAAAGCGGTTTTTCACCGCCCGCAAAATACGGTACGTGTGATGCCGCTCGCCTTCAAAATAAAGAACAGTGTCAACCATATGCTCTAAGATGCGCGGCCCGGCGATCGCCCCTTCTTTCGTCACATGGCCGACGATAAAAATGGCGACGCCTTTTGTCTTGGCGATTTTCATCAACTCGGCAGTACACTCGCGCACTTGGGCGACGCTGCCCGGCGCTGACGTAATATCCGTCCGGTACATCGTCTGAATCGAATCAATGACGACACAGGCAGGCCGAATCGTTTCAATTGCTGTTACAATATATTCCAAATTCGCCTCCGCTAACACATACAGTTGATCAGATTCAGCGCGAAGACGTCCGGCGCGCAGCTTCACTTGCTTCGTCGATTCCTCGCCGGATATATACAACACGGTGTGTCCGGCTGCAGCGAGCTGCGCCGATGTCTGCAACAGCAACGTCGACTTGCCGATGCCCGGGTCGCCGCCAATTAAGACGAGCGAACCTGTCACAATCCCTCCACCGAGCACGCGATTGAGCTCCGCACTTTTCGTTTCAATACGCGGCTCTTGCACCGCCTGAACGGCCGTAATCGGAATCGGTTTGGCCGTTTCCGACGGCTCCGAATGAAGAAACGTCCCGCGCACAGCCGGCTTCGCCCGCTCGATTTCTTCAACGAACGAGTTCCACGTTTGACAGCCTGGACAGCGGCCGAGCCATTTGGCGGATTCATACCCACATTCCTGGCAAACAAATTTCGTTTTCTTTTTAACCATTCATCTAACCCTTTCTACAACATTGTCCGTACGAAAAAAAGGTATGGGCAGCAAGCTGCCGCATACCTTTTTTCCTTTATACGACCGCCTGTTTCGACAAGACGACAAACTCTCCGTCTTTCACATCGACAACAACTTTTTGCCCTTTGGCGATCGTGCCTTTTAATAGCTCCTCAGACAAACGGTCTTCGATATGTTTTTGCAAGGCGCGGCGCAATGGGCGGGCCCCATATTCCGGATCAAACCCTTCGGCGGCAATTTTCTCAATCGCTGCCTCAGTCAGTTCAAGATCAATATTTTGTTCCTTCAGCCGCTTCACAAGCGTATCGGCCATCAGGCGGACAATTTGTTTTAGGTGATCTTTTTCGAGCGAATGGAAGACGATAATTTCGTCGATCCGGTTCAAAAACTCCGGTCGGAACGCTTTTTTCAGTTCGTCCATCACCTTACTTTTCATGTCCTGATATTGCTGGTTTCCATCTTGAATGTTAAAGCCGACGTACTTGTTCCGCTTCAAGGCGTCCGCACCGACGTTGGATGTCATAATAATAATCGTGTTGCGGAAGTCGACTGTCCGTCCTTTCGAGTCGGTCAACCGCCCGTCCTCTAATACTTGCAGCAAAATATTAAACACGTCAGGATGCGCTTTTTCCATTTCATCCAACAGAACGACCGAGTATGGCTTCCGGCGCACTTTTTCCGTCAGCTGACCGCCTTCTTCATAGCCGACATACCCTGGCGGCGACCCGATGAGCCGCGATGTTGAGTGTTTCTCCATATACTCGGACATATCAATGCGGATGAGGGCGTCTTCATCCCCAAACATTGCCTCGGCCAATGCACGGGCCAATTCCGTTTTCCCAACGCCGGTCGGACCAAGGAAAATGAACGAACCGATCGGGCGTTTCGGGTCTTTCAAACCAGCCCGGGCGCGGCGCACCGCTTTAGCAACTGCCTTAACCGCCTCGTCCTGACCGACGACGCGCGCGTGCAAAATTTCCTCCAGCTTGAGCAGCCGCTCCGTTTCCGTTTCGGCCAGCTTAGATACCGGAATGCCGGTCCAACTTGAGACAACAGCGGCGATATCTTCGACCGTTACTTCAGAGTTTTCTTGACCTTGCTTTTCTTTCCATGCCCGTTTCGTTTCCTCAAGCTCTTCGCGCAGCCGTTGTTCCATATCGCGCAGCGAGGCCGCTTTTTCAAACTCTTGGCTTTGGACAGCTGCATCTTTTTCTTTCCGCACTTCTTCGAGCTTTTGCTCCAGTTCTTTTAGTTTCGGCGGCGCCGTGAACGAACGGAGACGCACTTTTGAGCAAGCTTCGTCGATCAAGTCGATCGCTTTATCCGGCAGGAACCGGTCGGTAATGTAACGGTCGGACAGTTTGACTGCCTGCATGATCGCCTCATCGGAGATCGAGACGCGATGGTGCGCCTCATATCGGTCGCGCAACCCTTTTAAAATTTGAATGGACTCCTCAACCGTCGGCTCATCCACGTGAATCGGTTGGAAGCGGCGTTCAAGCGCGGCATCTTTTTCGATGTATTTCCGGTATTCATCAAGCGTTGTCGCACCGATACATTGCAATTCTCCGCGCGCTAGGGCCGGTTTTAAAATGTTCGACGCATCGATGGCTCCTTCCGCCCCCCCGGCGCCGATTAACGTATGGAGTTCATCGATGAACAAAATGATATTGCCAGCCTGACGAATTTCGTCCATCACTTTTTTCAGCCGGTCTTCAAATTCGCCGCGGTATTTCGTCCCAGCGACCACCGTACCCATATCAAGCGTCATGACCCGTTTATCACGCAATGTTTCCGGTACTTCATTATTGACGATTTGCTGAGCCAATCCTTCGGCGATCGCGGTTTTCCCGACACCCGGTTCACCGATCAACACCGGATTGTTTTTCGTCCGCCGGCTCAACACTTCAATCACGCGCTGAATTTCTTTGCTGCGGCCGATGACCGGATCAAGCCGTCCTTCACGGGCAATCGCCGTCAAATCACGGGCGAGGCTGTCAAGCGTCGGTGTGCTTACATGTGAGGCGCCTCCACCACCGTGGCCTGATACCGATTCATTGCTGCCGAGCAGCTGCAACACTTGTTGGCGCGCTTTGTTCAAACTCACCCCTAAGTTGTTCAACACGCGGGCAGCTACTCCTTCGCCCTCGCGGATCAATCCAAGCAAAATATGTTCCGTCCCGACGTACGAATGACCGAGCTTCCGCGCCTCATCCATCGACAGCTCAATCACTTTTTTCGCCCGCGGTGTGTAATGGATCGTATGCGACACTTCACTGCCGCGGCCGATGAGCGATTCGACCTCTTTCTGAATTTTATCCGGGCCAAGCCCGAGCGCCATAAGCGCTTTAGCGGCGATCCCTTCGCCTTCGCGGATCAGCCCGAGCAAAATGTGTTCCGTGCCAATATTGTTATGGCCGAGGCGAATGGCTTCTTCCTGTGCCAACGCCAGCACTTTTTGTGCCCGTTCCGTAAATCTGCCAAACATCATCGTTCATCACCCTCCATCTTTCTTCGTTCTTCCATCTTTAATCGTTCCCGAATTAATGCGGCCCGACGAACATCCCGTTCCTCAGGGCGGAGCGCCCCGCCGGCATATTGCTGCAGAAAGCCTGGCTGTGTTAAAATCATCAGCTCGTTTAAAATGTTACGCGAAATGTTTTGGATGTACCCTAAATCAATTCCTAAACGCACATCTGACAGGCACTGTGCCGCCTCTTTCGACTCGATGACGCGACAGTTGGCCAATATGCCGTATGAGCGGAACACCTTGTCTTCTAATTGTATGCCTAAAGTTTTCACTAATGCGTGACGGGCCGCTCTTTCTTGAGCAATCAGCTGTTGGACGATCGTGTGCAAATCCGCGACGATGTCCTCCTCCGATTTTCCAAGCGTGATTTGGTTCGAGATTTGAAAAATGTTACCCAACGCCTCGCTTCCTTCCCCATACGTGCCGCGGACGACAAGACCGAGTTGGTTGATGGCGGGGATAATGCGGTTGATCTGTTGCGTCAACACAAGCGCCGGAAGATGCATCATCACGGACGCCCGAAGCCCTGTCCCGACGTTCGTCGGGCAGCTCGTTAAGTAACCAAGCCGCTCATCAAACGCATAGTTGACGTGCCCTTCAATCCAATCGTCCAATTCGCTCGCCGCCTCAAGCGCCTCAGCAAGTTGCAACCCCGGAAATAAGCATTGGATGCGAATATGGTCCTCTTCATTGATCATAATGCTAATTTCCTCATTCTCCGAGAGCAGACAGGCGCCAAATGGCGAATCCTCAGCCAAATGTGGACTAATTAAATGCTTTTCTACTAATACCCGTTTTTCAATCGGCTGAAGCTCCGACATTTTCAACAGCTCGAACTCGCCTGTCCCTCCATATGAACGGTGGGCAAACGTCCGCTCAAACAAAGAGACGATTTGTTTTGCCTCCTCGCTGTTAAACAACGTTGGGAAGTGAAAATCGATAATATTGCGGGCCAGCCGGATGCGGCTGCTCAAGACAATGTCCGAATCTGGTCCCTCTTGACTCATCCAAGCGCTGACCGCCGTATTGAAAAATTTCTCAAACGACATACGGCTACATATCCCCCTCTCCGCGTTGGCGAAGTTCATCCTCTAAAGAGCGGATTTGATCGCGCACTTCAGCCGCCCGCTCAAATTCCTCACGGGCAACCAACTCTTGGAGCTTTTGCTTCAGCACAGCAAGCTGCTTGCGCAAATGGAGAACGCCGCCTTTCCGTTTCGGAATTTTTCCTGAATGGGCGGTATTTCCGCTATGAAGCCGTTTCAAAATCGGCGGCAAGTAGCGAGCAAACGTACGGTAACAGTCAGCACAGCCAAACCGCCCGATTTGCGTAAACTGGTGATACGTCATGTTGCACGTCTCACATTGAAGCAAGTCCGGGTTCGGAAACGCATTGGCCGTCATTTCTTTCATGGGGGCTTGGAAGTTGAGCAGCCCTGCTAACAAATTGTTGAGTGGAAAGTCATCATGACCGTAGAGCATAAACATATGGCCATGCTCTTTAGCGCATTGCTCACAAAGATGGAATTCCGCTTTTTCGCCGTTGACAATTTTCGTAAAATGCATCGTTGCCGGTCGCTGCTTGCATTCTTGGCAAATCAACGCCTCCCCCTCCCTTACTTGTATTTTAACGACGTCAACATCGCCTTTAACATACGAGCCCGCAGTTCGTCCCGCTCGGGCAAGCCAATGTATAAAACGGAGCGATCCATCACGCTTAACATTATTTTCGCTTCCCGCTCCGAAATCACCTTTTCTTCCACAAGACGTTTTACCACATCTTCGGCATTCGACTGGCTAATGCGGTGGCTAATAAGTCCAAGTAGCTGGTCAATGAGCTGAGACTCGCTTTTTGTCTTCACCTTCATAATGCGGATATAGCCTCCGCCACCGCGCTTGCTTTCGACGATATACCCTCTCTCGAGTGTGAACCTCGTATTAATGACATAGTTAATTTGGGATGGAACGCATTGGAATTTATTAGCAATCTCACTTCGTTTAATTTCGACGATATCTTGGTCGCTCATATTGAGTACTTGCTTTAAATATTGCTCAATAATGTCGGAAATGTTTGGCACTCTACCTCCCACCTTCCTCACAACCAAGCTGTTTAGCAATGAAACCAGCTGCCATCTAATAAACGGACGATCCGTAGCAAAAATCTGGGATCATCGCCTTCTTGTTGACTTTGACTATATTTGACCTTACCTTTACTATATAATGTATTATGAAAAATTGCAAGAGTTACCGGAGAAATCAAACTAACTATAGAATATCCGTTTTTTCAGCTGACGAAACATCAGGTGGCTGATAAATGAAAAAGCACGCCTTTTTTCTAAAAAAGACGTGCTTTTTTCTTGCCTAGCAGCGACCTACTCTCGCAGGGGCGCTGGCCCCAACTACCATCGGCGCTGGAGGGCTTAACTTCCGTGTTCGGGATGGGAACGGGTGTTTCCCCTCCGCTATCACCACTAGGCCATATGAGGTTGTCAGGAATTCGTTCCCTGAAAACTAGATAACCGTTGTCGGAAGAAGCGGCGCTTGCGCTTTTCACTGTCTAGTTCCGGCCGCCATCGGCTCGCGACGCTTCGGTCCTGCTGCGGCGGCGACAGCCTCCTCGCAGGCCCTCCAGCGCGTTTCGCCGATAAGCGGGCGGCCTCCACTTTTCCTGCTGTCTAGCTTCGGCTCGCCGCCGCTCGGGGTCAAATAACCTTCGCCTTCGGGATCGCAAATCCCTGCAGGCGAAGAACATTTGCCCATCGCGGCGACCCGCTCGCCTGCGCTTTTCTAATTAGGTTAAGCCCTCGATCGATTAGTATCCGTCAGCTCCACGTGTCGCCACGCTTCCACCTCGGACCTATCGACCTCGTCATCTTCGAGGGATCTTACTCGCTTTACGCGATGGGAAATCTCATCTTGAGGGGGGCTTCACGCTTAGATGCTTTCAGCGCTTATCCCGTCCGCACATAGCTACCCAGCGGTGCCCCTGGCGGGACAACTGGTACACCAGCGGTGCGTCCATCCCGGTCCTCTCGTACTAAGGACAGCTCCTCGCAAATTTCCTGCGCCCACGACGGATAGGGACCGAACTGTCTCACGACGTTCTGAACCCAGCTCGCGTACCGCTTTAATGGGCGAACAGCCCAACCCTTGGGACCGACTACAGCCCCAGGATGCGATGAGCCGACATCGAGGTGCCAAACCTCCCCGTCGATGTGGACTCTTGGGGGAGATCAGCCTGTTATCCCCGGGGTAGCTTTTATCCGTTGAGCGATGGCCCTTCCATGCGGAACCACCGGATCACTAAGCCCGACTTTCGTCCCTGCTCGACCTGTCCGTCTCGCAGTCAAGCTCCCTTGTGCCTTTGCACTCTCCGAATGATTTCCAACCATTCTGAGGGAACCTTTGGGCGCCTCCGTTACCTTTTGGGAGGCGACCGCCCCAGTCAAACTGCCCACCTGACACTGTCTCCCACCCCGATAAGGGGTGCGGGTTAGAATTTCAATACCGCCAGGGTGGTATCCCACCGCCGCCTCCACCGAAGCTGGCGCTCCGGCTTCTCTGGCTCCCACCTATCCTGTACAAGCGATACCAAAATTCCATATCAGGCTGCAGTAAAGCTCCACGGGGTCTTTCCGTCCTGTCGCGGGTAACCTGCATCTTCACAGGTAATATAATTTCACCGGGTCTCTCGTTGAGACAGTGCCCAAGTCGTTACACCTTTCGTGCGGGTCGGAACTTACCCGACAAGGAATTTCGCTACCTTAGGACCGTTATAGTTACGGCCGCCGTTTACTGGGGCTTCGGTTCGCACCTTCGCTTGCGCTAAGCGCTCCCCTTAACCTTCCAGCACCGGGCAGGTGTCAGCCCCTATACGTCGCCTTTCGGCTTCGCAGAGACCTGTGTTTTTGATAAACAGTCGCTTGGGCCTTTTCACTGCGGCTCGTTCGGGCTCTTCACCCAAACGAGCACCCCTTCTCCCGAAGTTACGGGGTCATTTTGCCGAGTTCCTTAACGAGAGTTCTCCCGCGCGCCTTAGGATTCTCTCCTCGCCTACCTGTGTCGGTTTGCGGTACGGGCACCTCTTCCCTCGCTAGAGGCTTTTCTTGGCAGTGTGAAATCGGGGACTTCCGGATGACTCCGTCGCCGTCACCGCTTGGCCTTTTTGATCCGCGGATTTGCCTACGGATCAGCCTTGCGGCTTGGACAGGCTCTTCCAACCGCCTGCTCGCCCTATCCTCCTGCGTCCCCCCATCGCTCAAACGGGAAGGAGGTGGTACAGGAATCTCCACCTGTTGTCCATCACCTACGCCTTTCGGCCTCGGCTTAGGTCCCGACTAACCCTGAGCGGACGAACCTTCCTCAGGAACCCTTAGGCTTTCGGCGCAGAGGATTCTCACCTCTGTTTTCGCTACTCATACCGGCATTCTCACTTCTAAGCGCTCCACCAGTCCTTCCGGTCTGGCTTCTGTGCCCTTAGAACGCTCCCCTACCGATGACCAACGGTCATCCCGCAGCTTCGGCGGCACGTTTAGCCCCGGTACATTTTCGGCGCAGAGTCACTCGACCAGTGAGCTATTACGCACTCTTTAAATGGTGGCTGCTTCTAAGCCAACATCCTGGTTGTCTGGGCAACTCCACATCCTTTTCCACTGAACGTGCACTTCGGGGCCTTAGCTGGCGATCTGGGCTGTTTCCCTCTTGACCACGGATCTTATCACTCGCAGTCTGACTCCCAAGGATAAGTCATTGGCATTCGGAGTTTGACTGGGTTCGGTAACCCGATGAGGGCCCCTAGCCCAATCAGTGCTCTACCTCCAAGACTCTCACCTTGAGGCTAGCCCTAAAGCTATTTCGGGGAGAACCAGCTATCTCCAAGTTCGATTGGCATTTCACCCCTACCCACACCTCATCCCCGCACTTTTCAACGTGCGTGGGTTCGGGCCTCCAGCCGGTGTTACCCGGCCTTCACCCTGGACATGGGTAGATCACCTGGTTTCGGGTCGACGACGACGTACTCATACGCCCTGTTCAGACTCGCTTTCGCTGCGGCTCCGCCTGTTCGGCTTAACCTCGCACGCCATCGTCACTCGCCGGTTCATTCTACAAAAGGCACGCCATCACCCTTTAACGGGCTCTGACTACTTGTAGGCACACGGTTTCAGGTTCTCTTTCACTCCCCTTCCGGGGTGCTTTTCACCTTTCCCTCACGGTACTGGTGCACTATCGGTCACTAGGGAGTATTTAGCCTTGGGAGATGGTCCTCCCTGCTTCCGACGGGATTTCCCGTGTCCCGCCGTACTCAGGAGCCGCCCGGGAGGGAACGAAGTTTCGACTACAGGGCTGTCACCTTCTCTGGCCGGCCGTTCCAGACCGGTTCGTCTACCCCGTTCCTTTCTCACTCCCATCTGGGCGGTCCTACAACCCCAAGAGGCATGCCTCTTGGTTTGGGCTGTTCCCGTTTCGCTCGCCGCTACTCAGGGAATCGCGTTTGCTTTCTTCTCCTCCGGGTACTAAGATGTTTCAGTTCCCCGGGTGTGCCCTCCATGCCCTATGGATTCAGGCATGGATCCTGCCCCATTACGGGCAGGGGGTTCCCCCATTCGGACATCTCCGGATCGACGCTTGCTTACAGCTCCCCGGAGCGTTTCGGCGTTTGCCCCGTCCTTCATCGGCTCCTAGTGCCAAGGCATCCACCGTGCGCCCTTTCTAGCTTAACCTACAGCGCATCTCGGCTTCTTCCTACACTGTCTAGCGTCGGCGCCTGGCTCTCTTCTGCCAAATAACCTTCCCCCTCGGGGTGCAAGCACCCCTACGGGTGAAGAACATTTGGCTTCAAGAGCCGATCTCGGCGCCTCCGCTTTTCCGGTTATCTAGTTTTCAAAGAACGATGGGAAGGAATTTTTCATTCCTTCAAAACTGAACGAAGCGACTGCTTTGAGTCTGCTTCCTTGCAGCTTTGCGCCGAGGAATCCATCTTCCTTGAATCTGCTGAAAGACGCAAAGCGGCTTCTTTGAACAATCCTCCTTGCGGCTTTGTGCCGAGGAATCTTGCTTCCCTGAACCTGCTAGCAGACGCAGGCACAGGCGCTTTTGAAGGAACCTCTCATTCCCTCAAAACTGAACGAAACAGAAGCGCAATTTGCGTTGAATCACGACTGGTGTCTAGCTCCAGCGCCTGGCTCTCTTCTGCCAAATAACCTTCCCCCTCGGGGTGCAAGCACCCCTGTGGGTGAAGAACATTTGGCTTCGAGAGCCGATCGCGGCGCTTCCGCTTTTCTTCATCCTTAGAAAGGAGGTGATCCAGCCGCACCTTCCGGTACGGCTACCTTGTTACGACTTCACCCCAATCACTTGCCCCACCTTCGGCGGCTGGCTCCCTTGCGGGTTACCTCACCGACTTCGGGTGTTGCAAGCTCTCGTGGTGTGACGGGCGGTGTGTACAAGGCCCGGGAACGTATTCACCGCGGCATGCTGATCCGCGATTACTAGCGATTCCGGCTTCATGCAGGCGAGTTGCAGCCTGCAATCCGAACTGAGAGCGGCTTTTTGGGATTCGCTCCCCCTCGCGGGTTCGCAGCCCTTTGTACCGCCCATTGTAGCACGTGTGTAGCCCAGGTCATAAGGGGCATGATGATTTGACGTCATCCCCACCTTCCTCCGACTTTTAGCCGGCAGTCCCTCTAGAGTGCCCACCTGAATGCTGGCAACTAGAGGCAAGGGTTGCGCTCGTTGCGGGACTTAACCCAACATCTCACGACACGAGCTGACGACAACCATGCACCACCTGTCACCCTGTCCCCCCCGAAGGGGGAACGCCCAATCTCTTGGGTTGTCAGGGGATGTCAAGACCTGGTAAGGTTCTTCGCGTTGCTTCGAATTAAACCACATGCTCCACCGCTTGTGCGGGCCCCCGTCAATTCCTTTGAGTTTCAGCCTTGCGGCCGTACTCCCCAGGCGGAGTGCTTATCGCGTTAGCTGCAGCACTAAAGGGTGTGACCCCTCTAACACTTAGCACTCATCGTTTACGGCGTGGACTACCAGGGTATCTAATCCTGTTTGCTCCCCACGCTTTCGCGCCTCAGCGTCAGTTACAGGCCAGAGAGCCGCCTTCGCCACTGGTGTTCCTCCACATCTCTACGCATTTCACCGCTACACGTGGAATTCCGCTCTCCTCTCCTGCACTCAAGTCCCCCAGTTTCCAATGACCCTCCACGGTTGAGCCGTGGGCTTTCACATCAGACTTAAAGGACCGCCTGCGCGCGCTTTACGCCCAATAATTCCGGACAACGCTCGCCCCCTACGTATTACCGCGGCTGCTGGCACGTAGTTAGCCGGGGCTTTCTCGTGAGGTACCGTCACCGCGCCGCCTTGTTCAAACGGCGCTCCTTCGTCCCTCACAACAGAGCTTTACGACCCGAAGGCCTTCTTCGCTCACGCGGCGTCGCTCCGTCAGACTTTCGTCCATTGCGGAAGATTCCCTACTGCTGCCTCCCGTAGGAGTCTGGGCCGTGTCTCAGTCCCAGTGTGGCCGGTCACCCTCTCAGGCCGGCTACGCATCGTCGCCTTGGTGAGCCGTTACCTCACCAACTAGCTAATGCGCCGCGGGCCCATCCGCAAGTGACAGCCAAAGGCCGCCTTTCAACCGAAGACCATGCGGTCTTCGGTGTTATCCGGTATTAGCTCCGGTTTCCCGGAGTTATCCCGGTCTTGCGGGCAGGTTGCCCACGTGTTACTCACCCGTCCGCCGCTGACCAAACCAGAGCAAGCTCCGATCCGGTCCGCTCGACTTGCATGTATTAGGCACGCCGCCAGCGTTCGTCCTGAGCCAGGATCAAACTCTCCAAAAGAAAGTTGATTGGCTTGTTCAGCTTCGGCTCATCACGAGCCTTCGCTTTTTGGATTGTCTAGCTTCGGCCCGCCGCCGCTCGGGGTCAAATAACCTCCGCCTTCGGGATGTAAACATCCCTGCAGGCGAAGAACATTTGCCCATCGCGATCGCCAGGACGGCGATATTTCGCCGTTACCCGCAGGACGCGGGTTGCTTTTAGGCGAAATATCGGGCCTCAGCTTTTCGTTTGCGCTTCGTTTCGTTCAGTTTTCAAGGAACGATGATGGAGCCTATCGGGATCGAACCGATGACCTCCTGCGTGCAAAGCAGGCGCTCTCCCAGCTGAGCTAAGGCCCCGTATTTCCGCTATCGGGAAGACAGGATTTGAACCTGCGACCCCATGGTCCCAAACCATGTGCTCTACCAAGCTGAGCTACTTCCCGTTAACGCGCTCGAGAGGATTCGAACCCCTAACCTTCTGATCCGTAGTCAGATGCTCTATCCAGTTGAGCTACGAGCGCAAGTGCCGAGGGCCGGACTCGAACCGGCACGGTAGTTACCTACCCCAGGATTTTAAGTCCTGTGCGTCTGCCAATTCCGCCACCCCGGCTAATGGGCAAATAAATGGAGCGGAAGACGGGACTCGAACCCGCGACCCCCACCTTGGCAAGGTGGTGTTCTACCACTGAACTACTTCCGCCCGGATCATTATGCGGGTGAAGGGACTCGAACCCCCACGCCCGTAAAGGGCACTAGACCCTGAATCTAGCGCGTCTGCCAATTCCGCCACACCCGCAAATATATAGTTAATGGTGAGCCATGGAGGACTCGAACCTCCGACCCTCTGATTAAAAGTCAGATGCTCTACCTACTGAGCTAATGGCTCATATTTTCAATAACACTCTAAGCATCGCTTTGCTCTACCTGCCCCTTCCTCTACAAGCTTATTCACGGAAGTCAAGTGCGTCGGGGCAACTCGAAGCCCATTCGACGATGCATCGCTCGTTGCTGAGCGAATGGCTCATGTTTTCAATAACACTCCAAGCATTGCTTTGCTCTACCTGCCCCTTCCTCTACAAGCTTATTCACGGAAGTCAAGTGCGTCGGGGCAACTCGAAGCCCATTCGACGATGCATCGCTCGTTGCTGAGCGAATGGCTCATGTTTTCAATAACACTCTAAGCATCGCTTTGCTCTACCTGCCCCTTCCTCTACAAGCTTATTCATGGAAGTCAAGTGCGTCGGGGCAACTCGAAGTCTATTCGACGATGCATCGCTCGTTACTGAGCGAATGGGTCATCGTGCTATATAGGTGGTGGAGGATGACGGGATCGAACCGCCGACCCCTTGCTTGTAAGGCAAGTGCTCTCCCAGCTGAGCTAATCCTCCACGATACTGCCTAGCGACGACCTACTCTCGCAGGGGCGTTGGCCCCAACTACCATCGGCGCTGGAGGGCTTAACTTCCGTGTTCGGGATGGGAACGGGTGTTTCCCCTCCGCTATCATCACTAGGCAGTCAATATAACAGACAAATAATATTATAATCGAATATGTTTGTTTGTCAATACTTTTTGAATATCATGATTGACGCATCCGCGTGCTATCATAATATAGCACACTAAAGGAGGTTTGTCAACTTATTTCGTTTTTTGTTTTATTATTAAAAACAACGTCTTACATTTTACATATTCTATGAGTAAAAGTCAATAGTTAAATGAAAATTAGTATCGATGTGCACCGTAAGAAAATGCTAGCGGTGTATGATGCAAATACGATTTGCCGAGACGGTAGTAATGGTCGACGATCTTCCGGTTTAAGTCTTTCCATTTGTCTGGGACAGGTGGCAATCGGTCGGCCTGTTCCTGTTGCCATACTGTCTCTCCTGGAGCGACGAACCGATTATCGGGGATTTTCACGCCGTTGGTTACGGTCGCCCCATGCATGATGACGCAATTTCTGCCGATTATGGCGTCATAAATATTGGCGTGTTGCCCAATGAATGTATTCCGCCCGACGAACAGGGGACCATGCACGGCTGCGTGGTGCAAGACGCTGTTTTCCCCTTCGAGATAAACACCCCATTTTCGGCCTTTCACGTTCACATGTTCGCGGCCGGGATGTACATGCATAAGCACATAGTCTTGGATATTCGTATAAGGACCGACATAATACGGATACCCCGAGTCTGCTCGCAACAAATTTTTAAAACCGATAAACACATCATCAGCGATCGTTATATCACCGATAATCATCGAATCGACGCCGATGACCGCTTTGGGACTAATTTTCGGGGCGCTGATCTGTGCGGCCTCGGCCACAGGAGGATTGCGATAGAGGATCGGATAGGAAAGCAACAGAACCGCTCCTTTCACCTTTATGTTTTTTACTTCCGAGTCCTCCGTTAATATATGCAGGTCAACTGTCCAATGATATTGATCTTCTTTCTAGAGGCTGATAAACAACCGACTTTTTTTCTCGAATCGATATCCCTTAACAAATTATCCCCTGCCGTTGTTCGCGGCAGGGGACGATCATTGTTATTTATGGCGCATTTGCGGGAAGAGAAGGACATCGCGAATGGACGGTGAATTGGTCAAAAGCATGACTAACCGGTCGACCCCGATCCCGAGTCCGCCCGTCGGCGGCATGCCGTATTCAAGCGCTTCGAGGAAATCCTCGTCCATTTCGTGCGCTTCGTCGTTTCCTTGTTCGCGCTCCTTCAGCTGCGCCTCAAACCGTTGACGCTGATCGATCGGGTCGTTTAGTTCCGTAAAGGCGTTCGCATGTTCGCGCCCGACGATAAACAGCTCAAACCGGTCGGTAAAGCGCGGGTCGTCTGGGTTTTTCTTGGCTAATGGCGAGATTTCGACCGGGTGGCCGTAAATGAACGTCGGCTGGATTAGTTTATCCTCTACTTTTTGTTCAAAAAACTCGTTGACGATATGGCCGAACGTCATGTGTGGGGCGACTTCAACGCCATGTTCTTTGGCCAACGCCCTCGCTTCCTCATCGGTCATTTGCTGCCAAAAATCGACGCCGACGTATTCTTTGATCGCATCCACCATGTGGAACCGCCGCCATTCAGGCGTTAAATCGACGATATGTTCACCATATTGGATTTTCGTTGTGCCAAGCACCTCTGTGGCAATGTGGGCGATCAAGTTTTCCGTTAATTGCATAATATCGCGGAAGTCGGCATACGCCTCATACAACTCGAGCATCGTAAACTCCGGGTTATGGCGGGTGGAGATGCCTTCATTCCGGAAAACACGTCCGATTTCATACACTTTTTCTAAACCGCCGACGATGAGCCGTTTCAAATGCAGCTCAATGGCGATTCGCATGTACAGCGTCATATCAAGTGCATTATGATGCGTAATGAACGGGCGGGCCGCCGCGCCGCCTGCTACGGCGTGCATCATCGGTGTTTCGACTTCCAAGTAGCCATGGCTGTCAAGATAACGGCGCATCGATTGAATAATGAGACTGCGGGTAATGAACGTCTGCTTGCTTTGCGGGTTCATAATTAAGTCAAGATAGCGCTGGCGGTAGCGCTGTTCGACGTCCTTTAAACCGTGGTATTTTTCCGGCAGCGGGCGCAGTGCTTTTGTTAAAAATTCATACGACGATACTTTGATAGAAAGCTCGCCAACTTTTGTTTTGAACATCGTGCCGCGCACGCCGACGATATCACCAAGGTCGGAGATTTTAAACAGCTCGTATTGCTGTTCGCCGACATCGTCTTGACGGACGTAAATTTGGATTTGCCCTGTCACGTCCTGAATGTGGGCAAACCCCGCTTTTCCTTTGCCGCGTTTCGTCATGATGCGGCCGGCGACGGCGACTTCGATTTGTTGCTCTTCGAGTTCCTCTTTTGACAAATCCCCGTACAGTTCAAACAGTTCTTCCGCTTTATGCGTGCGCTCGAACCGTTTGCCGAACGGGTCAACGCCTAGTTCTTCAATTTTGTTCAATTTTTCCCTGCGGACACGCAGTTGGTCGTTCAATTCTTCATGGCTCATGGTTCCTTCACTCCATTTGGCGATTTTTACGAAAAATACTGCCAGCACGAGCTGGCAGTCATCCGCTGTTTACATGTCACACCTTTGCTAGACGGCTTGAGCGTTCGCCGCTCGGCTTTCCGCTTCTTCTGCAACTTGAACCAACAGTGCCGCCAACTCATCCCGCGTCTCGCACTCGTTGATGGCATTGCGGATTTTCGCTGCCCCGCGCACGCCTTTTAAGTACCAAGCGGCGTGCTTGCGCATCTCTTTCACCGCGATGTACTCGCCTTTGAGGGCGATCAGGCGATCCAAGTGCAGCAAGCAGACATCGATTTTCTCCCTCGGGGTCGGTTCAGGAATGAGTTCTCCGGTTTCCAAATAGCGAACTGTGCGGTAAATCATCCACGGGTTGCCGAGCGCCGCCCGCCCGATCATGACGCCGTCAACCCCAGTTTCTTCGAGCATCCGCTTGGCGTCTTGCGGCGTTTTGACATCGCCGTTGCCGATGACTGGGATATTAACCGCTTCTTTCACTTGTTTAATAATGTTCCAATCCGCTTTTCCTTCGTACATTTGCACCCTTGTCCGTCCGTGGACGGCGACGGCTTTGCCACCGGCGCGCTCGACTGCTTGGGCGTTTTCAACGGCGTAAATATGCTGGTCGTCCCAACCGATCCGCATTTTGACCGTAACCGGTTTTTCGACAGCATCGACAATGGCGGCGACGACATCGTAAATTTTGTTCGGGTCAAGAAGCCATTTCGCCCCCGCGTCGCAGTTTGTAATTTTCGGGACTGGGCAGCCCATGTTAATGTCAATAATATCAGCGTTCGTATTTTTATCGACAAACTTCGCTGCCTCGACAAGCGTTTCCTTTTCACCGCCGAAAATTTGCAGGCTGAGCGGCTTTTCCCGTTCATCGATATATAACATATTTAACGTCTTTTCATTGTTATATACGATTCCTTTATCGCTCACCATCTCTGCGCATACAAGCCCGGCGCCGAATTCTTTGACAGTCAAACGAAACGCGGAGTTGCACACCCCCGCCATCGGGGCAAGTACGACGCGATTTTTAATCTCGACATCACCAATGCGAAACATCCAAAACGCCTCCTTTCTAGTTGTTTGATTCCATTTTCGGCGGCGTCAGTTCTTCCACCGATATATTCAACCGTTCGGCGATTTGCCCGACGAGCGAATCGGACGGCATCCGATTCCCCCGTTCAATCTCTCCGAGAATCGATACAGAAATGCCTAACTCCTTGGCAAATCTTTCTTGTGTATATCCTTTCAGCTTTCGAAAAGCGCGAATACGTCTTCCCCATCTTTCTGCTTCCATACACGAACTCCTTCTTTGTCGGGTAGTCGGTCAATGATGTCCGTTAACGGCTCGGAAATGTTCGGTATTGCTAAATGGGAATTGATTTCAAGCAACGGAATGAGAACAAACGCCCGCTCTGTCATGCGTGGATGCGGAATGACAAGTTGCTCTGTTTCAATATTTTCGTGATTATATAGCAAAATGTCAAGGTCTAACGTGCGCGGTCCCCATTTTATTTCCCTTTTCCTTCCAAATCGTTGTTCAATTTGTTGTGTTACGTCAAACAAGGCAAACGATGACAACGTCGTCGTCACTTCGATAACCATGTTTAAAAACTTGTCTTGATGGACGTAGCCGACTGGATCCGTTTCATAGATGGACGAGCTTGATTTTACAGAAATTCCCTCGTAGCGATGGAGGACTTCAATGGCCGAACGCAAATAATAAGCACGATCACCTAAGTTGGAACCTAACGCGATATACGCAATATTCTCCATTTAACGATCCCTACCGATTTCAACGGCAACATGCCCGTAGTGTCCGCGGATTGGTGGATTCGGTTTCGTCACCCTCACGGTACAGCGCTGCACGGCGGGGAAAGCGGCGAGCAGCTCGTCCGCAATCACTTCAGCCACCGCCTCAAGCAACGCAAACGTCCGCTCTTCTACGATCGCCCGACAACGCTCGTACACATCCGCGTAATTAACAGTATGTTCAAGGCTGTCGCTCCGCCCAGCTGGCCGCAAATCCAGCTCTAACGTCACGTCCACCACGAACCGTTGGCCGAGCACATTTTCTTCCGGAATCGCTCCATGATATCCGTAAAATTCCATCTGATGAATATAAATTTTATCGATGGCCGCTCTCCCCTTTCCCGAGCATCGCATCCATCATCTTCGCCATGCGGGCGATCGGCAATACGTCATGGACGCGGACGATATGCGCTCCTTTGGCAATGCCAAGGCAAACCGTCGCCCCCGTTCCTTCGACCCGCTCCTCAACCGGTACATCAAGTACGTGGCCAATAAACCGTTTGCGCGATGTGCCGAGCAAGAGCGGGTAGCCAAGGGCGGCAAACTCATCGAGGCGGCGCATCACTTCCAAATTGTGTTCGAGCGTTTTCGCAAATCCGACACCTGGATCTAAAATAATGTTTTCCTCTTTTACACCTGCTTGTTTGACAATACGAATACTTTCTTCCAAGTCGGCAATCATATCGGAAATGAGGTCGCGATATGCCATATCGTGGCGATTGTGCATTAAAATAATCGGCACCTCGTACGAAGCGGCGACACGGGCCATATCGGGGTCGGCTTTCGCTCCCCAAACGTCGTTGATGATGTGCGCCCCGGCTTCAATGGCTTGCCGTGCCACCTCGGCTTTATACGTGTCGACGGAAATCGGCACATTCACCTCATTGGCAATCGCTTTGACCGCCGGGATGACGCGCCGCAATTCTTCGTCAAGCGGCACTTGTTCCGCTCCTGGGCGAGTCGACTCGCCGCCGACGTCGATGATGTCCGCTCCCTCTGCCACGAGCCGTTTCGCATGCTCGACAGCTCGCTCCACCTCGTAAAACCGACCACCGTCGGAAAAGGAATCAGGCGTGACGTTAACAATCCCCATGATCAATGTTTTTTTGTCTAAATCAAACTCATACCCACGACATTTGAGCACACGTGAACGCGTCAATGTTATCATCATCGGTTCATCCTTTCTGCCAATTCGTTCCTTGTCCATAACGTATCGGTAAAGTAGCGGTAATGGTGTTGTAGCACACAGGTCACTGGGCCGTTTTTTCCAAGGTAAACACGATGGCCGATACGGTGAAGCGGCACAACTTCCTGCAGCGAATTCGTGATAAAGACCTCATCGGCTTCTTGCAAATGGGACAGGGGATACACTCCTTCTTCGACCGGAATATGAAGCTGTTCGAGCAGCGCGATGACGAACTGCCTTGTAATGCCGTTTAATATGCCGACAGACAGCGCTGGAGTGTAGACGACACCGTCTTTTACCCAAAAAATATTGGAAACGATGCCTTCCGCCACTGCCCCTTCATGGTTTAAAAAGATGCCTTCCGCATGGGGGCGATTTCCAAGCTCCCACTTTCCAATTATATTGTTTAAATAATGGTGCGATTTTAACCGTTCGTCTCCCTCAGGGCTGTTCCGCCTTGTTGTTAAAACGATCCCTTCTTTCCCTTCTCGGGGGGCAGACGGCGGCAGCGGCTTCATATAGACGATAACGGTCGGGCGTAAGTACCGTTCCACCGACAAGCCGAGACCTCCAATGCCGGCGGATACATTGAAACGGACGTAGGCGTCATGCAGCCCATTTGCCCTGAGCAGCCGCTCAATGATGTCGACTGCCTCCGCGCGGCCGAACTGTCTGTCGATGCGGAGCCCGGACAACCCGCAGTTTAGCCGCTCTAAATGATCATCAAGCAAAAACGGATGGCCTCCATACGTGCGGAACGTCTCAAACAAGCCGATCCCGTACAAAAAACCGTGGTCAAACGCCGAAAGCCGCGCCTCTTCGTGCGGGACAATCTCCCCATTGACATATACGTACATGCCCGTCACGCCTTTTTGTACGTATCGATAAAGTTTTTCAGCAGCTGCATTCCATGGCTTGTCATAATCGACTCCGGATGAAACTGTACCCCTTCGATCGGCAATGTTTTATGACGGATGGCCATCACTTCGCCTTCATCCGTCCAAGCAGAAACAACAAAACAATCTGGAAGGGTCTCTTTTTCAACGATGAGAGAATGGTAGCGCGTCGCCGTAAACGGGATCGGCACGCCGCGGAAAATCGTTTCCCCGTCATGGTAAACGGATGACGTTTTCCCGTGCATCAGCCTTGGGGCACGGATGACGCGGCCGCCAAACGCCTGGGCGATGGCCTGATGGCCGAGGCAGACACCCAAAATCGGGATTTTGCCAGCAAAGTGGGCGATGGCTTCCAGGCTGACGCCCGCTTCATTCGGCGTGCACGGGCCCGGGGAAATCATAATAAAATCTGGATGAAGCCGCTCAATCTCGGCGACGGTAATTTCATCATTGCGCTTGACAAACAGCTCCTCACCTAGAACTCCTAAATATTGTACTAAATTGTACGTAAAGGAATCATAATTATCAATCATGACGATCATTATTCTCACCTCGTGCTCGAAAATAATGTCTCCGCTTCGCTCAGCTCTTTTGCTCTCCAAAGGGCCGCCGCTTTTTTTAAACACTCGTTGTATTCATGCTCCGGGTTGGAATCAATGACAATACCTGCGCCTGCTTGTACGTGCGCTAGACCGTCTTTGGCGACCATCGTCCGGATGGCGATGTTCAGCTCCATGTTGCCTTGAAAGTCGATCCAGCCGATCGAGCCAGTATACAAGCCGCGGCGGACCGGTTCCAGTTCTTCGATGATTTCCATCGTCCGCACTTTCGGAGCGCCGGTGATCGTCCCGCCTGGAAACATGGCGCGAATGACGGCAAACGCATCGTGTTCTGGCGCCATTGTTCCGGAAACGTGCGACACAATATGCATAACGTGCGAATACCGTTCGACCGTCATCCATTCGTCGACACGGACCGTGCCATACGCACAGACACGCCCGAGGTCATTTCGCTCAAGGTCAACGAGCATGGCGTGCTCGGCCCGCTCTTTTTCGCTGGCCAGCAGTTTGCGGGCGATTTGCCCGTCTTCCGCTTCCGTGCGTCCGCGCGAGCGGGTGCCGGCTATCGGGCGTGTTTCCAGCCGTTCTCCCTGCTTGCGCACAAGCAACTCCGGCGAGCCGCTGACAGCTTGAAATTCCGGGGCGTGCAAATAAGCCATATACGGCGACGGGTTAATGGTGCGCAGCTTCTTATATACGGAAAATGGATGAGCCCGAAGCGGCTGCGACTGGCGCACCGATAAATTAACTTGGAATACATCGCCTTGGGCGATGTAGTGTTGGACGCGCCGAACAGCTTCTATAAACCGCTCTTTTGTCATCGAAACAGACGAGGCATCGGCCGGGGCTACAAGTGGCCAAACGGGCAATTCATTCCGCTCCTCGAGCCACATCCGCTCATATGCCTCAAGCCGCCGGACCGCTTCGGTCTCTTCCTCTTCTCGGGCATGGGCAAGCAAGTGAAGCTGCTGTTTTTCGTGGTCGTAAATCGCCACATCGTCAAACAGCAAAAAATGCATAATAGGCAACTGTAAATCGTCAACAGCCAGCGCCGGAAGCCGTTCAATACAGCGGGCAGCATCATAGCTGATATAACCGATCAGCCCGCCTTGGCACGGCAATGGCTCGCCGTCATCCGGAACAATAAAGCGCGAGAACCATTGTTGCAGCAGTTCGAGCGGCTGCCCGTTAAGCACCGTTTTTTTTCCTCTGTAAACGATGGACAACTGCCGCTCAGTCGCACGGGCGATCCCGCTTGGGATGAGGCCGATGATGCTGTACCTTCCCCCCTGTCCGCTCTCAAGCAGCACGTGATGCGGCCGGCTGTATGCCAGTTGCTCGTACCGGCAAAACCAGTCCCGCCCACTATAACGGATTGTCCGCTTTAGTTGCCTTCGCCGTTGTCCCACCTTGATCAGCCCCTTTACGACGTGCATGGTTATTCTTATTGTACAATGAGTGGGCGCTCATATCACGCATAAAAAAAGTTCGACAGGGTTGCCCCTGTCGAAAAACGTTGCTTAGTCTTCGAATTGGTAAAGCGCCGTGCTCAAATAACGTTCCCCGTTGCTCGGGATGATGGCCAGCACTTTTTTCCCTTTGCCGAGTTCTTTCGCCACTTTTAACGCCGCATGAATGGCGGCACCGGACGAAATGCCGCCGAGAATGCCTTCCTCACGGGCTGCACGGCGGGCTGCCGCAAACGCTTCTTCCGTTGTTACCGTAATGACGCCGTCATAAATGTCTGTATCTAAAATATCCGGAACAAATCCAGCGCCGATTCCTTGGATTTTATGAGGGCCTGGTTTGCCGCCTGACAAGACCGGTGAATCGGCCGGCTCCACAGCGTAAATTTTGATATTCGGATACGCTTCGCGCAACACTTTGCCGGCACCCGTAATCGTTCCGCCCGTGCCGATGCCGGCCACAAACGCGTCAAGTTGGTCCCCCATTTGCTCGACGATTTCTTTCCCCGTCGTCAAACGGTGGATTTCCGGATTTGCCTCGTTTTTAAACTGTTGCGGCATAAAGTAGCCATGCTCGCGAACGAGCTCTTCCGCCTTTTCGATTGCCCCGCGCATCCCTTGAGCACCCGGCGTCAGTACCAACTCTGCTCCGTATGCCCGCAGCAAGTTGCGGCGCTCTAAGCTCATCGTATCCGGCATGACCAATACCGCTTTATATCCTTTCGCCGCTGCGACCATTGCCAACCCGATTCCCGTGTTGCCGCTTGTCGGTTCGACGATCGTGTCGCCCGGTTTTAGTTTCCCTTCTTTTTCCGCTGCTTCAATCATTGCCAACGCAATCCGGTCTTTGACGCTGCTCCCTGGGTTCATGAACTCCAATTTCACATAGACATCGGCGCTGTCTTCATCGACGATGCGGTTTAATTTGACGGCTGGTGTATCGCCGATCAGCTCTGTTACAGAATTGACTGTGCGTGCCATGGTTCCACCCCTAATCCCGATTAATTTTATCGAATTTATCTACAATGTATCAGTTATTGGTGCAATTGTCAATCATTTTCGCGTTTTCACCGTTTTTCGGCAAGTTGCTTCAGCTGTTCCAACTCTTCTTTTGCAAAATGGTACACCTCGTTGCAAAAATGGCAGGAAGCTTCCGCTTGCCCTTCCTGATTGATGATATCTTGGATTTCCTCCGGCCCAAGGCTGACAAGCGCATTGGCGATCCGCTCGCGGGAACAGCGACAGACGAACGACACGGGCATCGTCTCCAACACCCGGACGTCCCCGTCACCCAAAATTTCCTCTAATATTTGCTCGGGGTTGAGCCCGTTTTCAATCATGCGCGACACAGGCGGAATTTGTTTCAACCGCTCTTCAATGCGACTGATCGTGTTTTCTTCCGTCCCGGGCATCAGCTGAATGATAAACCCTCCCGCAGCCCGGATCGTGTAATCGGGGTTGACGAGCACGCCAACACCGACAGATGATGGAATTTGCTCGGATGAGACGAAATAGTACGTAAAATCGTCGCCAAGCTCCCCGGAGATAATCGGCACCTGCCCGGTGAAAAAGTCACGCAGTCCAAGGTCTTTGACGACCGTCAACATCCCGTTTTTGCCCACGGCCCGCGCCACATCAAGCTTCCCATGTTCGTTCAGCTCAAAATGAACATGCGGATTGGTCACATAGCCGCGCACTTCCCCTTTGGCATTGCTGTCGATTAAAATCGTGCCGATCGGCCCACCGCCGTCAATTTTTATTGTTAACGTTTCCTCGCCTTTGAGCATCGCCCCCATCATGACGCCCGCCGTCAGCGCCCGTCCAAGCGCAGCCGATGCGGTCGGCCACGTTTGATGACGGCGCTGCGCTTCCGCCACCGTCTCTGTCGTTCTTGTGGCATACGCCCTCACCTGTCCATCATAGGCGAGCGCTTTCACTAAGTAATCTCCCATGTTCATCAAGCCTTTCATCCTTTTTTCTCGGTGTTTTTCTCATACAACAATTTCAGCCCGGTCAACGTTAAAAACGGATCCACGACATCGATCACGTCCGATTCACTGGCGATGAGCGGTGCAAGGCCGCCGGTCGCGATCACCTTCGGCGGAACTTTGCTTTTCGCCTTCATGCGCGACACGATGCCTTCCACTTGTCCGACATAGCCGTATAAAATGCCGGCTTGCATAGCGCTGACCGTATTTTTGCCAACGATATCGTCCGGGCGGGCGATTTCAATGCGCGGCAATTTTGCCGCCCGGGCGAACAGCGCTTCTGTCGAAATCATAATTCCCGGGGCAATGGCCCCTCCCATATATTGTTTATGTTCGTTAATATAACAATACGTCGTCGCCGTGCCAAAATCGACAATAATGAGCGGGCTGCCGTACAAATGGATGCCCGCGACCGCATTGACAATCCGGTCGGCGCCCACTTCGCGCGGGTTATCGTATTTAATGTCCAGCCCGGTTTTAATGCCCGGTCCGACAATAAGCGGCTTAATATGGAAATATTTTAAACACATGCGTTCAAGGGCAAACATAATCGGCGGCACGACCGAGGAAATGATCATACCGCGGATATCGGAAAACTGTAGGCCGACATGATTCAAAAGCGCTTTAATCGTCATGCCGTATTCGTCTTCCGTTTTCGCCCGGCTCGTCTCGATGCGCCAATGGTACTTTAGTTCATCGCCATCATAAACCCCTAATACGGTATTGGTATTGCCGACGTCCAACACAAAAATCATGGCCTCATTCCCCACTTTTCCTCAATAAATTCCTTTCTTTATCATATCATACCTTATTTTCTTGCGGGGAAAAACCAACGCCCGCCCTGCTCGGAGCCACAGCAAAAAAAGAGGATGTCCCGAACATAGCAGGACACCCTTTGCCATCACCATATTACGCACCGGACGCTTCCATCGGACAGTAGCGGTCTTTTAGTTCAGCCTCGTTACTCCTCTTTCTTTTGAATGTTGACTTTCACATCGCCTTTCTCTTTATCAGCCCCATTATTGTTTCCGTTGCGGTCGGGCGGGAGCGTGCCGTGCTCAAACAAATGTTTAATTTGTTCAGCATCGAGCGTCTCCACTTCCAAAAGTGTCGTGGCAATTAAATCCAATTTATCCCGATACTGCGTTAAAATTTGCTTCGCCTTGTCGTAACACTCTTTGATGATGCGTTGAATCTCCAGGTCAATTTCATAGGCGATTTTATCGCTATAGTTTTGCTCGTTATGCAAGTCGCGGCCTAAAAACACTTGCCCTCCCGGCTGACCGAATTGAAGCGGGCCAAGTTTTTCGCTCATCCCGAATTCCGTCACCATCCGGCGTGCAATGTTCGTCGCTCGCTGAAAATCGTTGTGGGCCCCCGTGCTCACTTCGTTGAACACGATTTCCTCGGCGACGCGCCCGCCGAGCAGGCCTGTAATTTTGTCTTTCAGTTCTGCTTTTGTCATAAAGTACCGATCTTCCTTCGGCAGCATCACCGCATAACCGCCGGCTTGGCCGCGCGGGACGATCGTCACTTTATGCACCATTTCCGCGTCGGCAAGCACCATGCCGATGACCGTATGTCCGGCTTCGTGAAACGCAACGATGCGCCGTTCTTTTTCCGAAATGACGCGGCTTTTTTTCGCCGGTCCGGCGATGACGCGATCGGTCGCTTCATCGATATCGCTCATATCGATTTTCTTTTTGTTGCGGCGCGCCGCGACAAGCGCTGCTTCGTTCAACAAGTTTTCCAAATCGGCCCCGGAAAATCCCGGTGTCCGCATGGCGATCGCCTTTAAGTCAATCGATTCATCAAGCGGCTTGTTGCGGGCGTGGACGCGCAACACTGCTTCACGCCCTTTTACGTCCGGACGATCGACAGTGATTTGCCGGTCGAAGCGGCCGGGACGCAACAGCGCTGGGTCTAAAATGTCCGGCCGGTTCGTCGCCGCAATAATGATGATCCCTTCATTCCCGTTAAAGCCGTCCATTTCGACAAGCAGCTGGTTGAGTGTTTGCTCGCGCTCATCGTGGCCGCCGCCAAGGCCGGCGCCGCGCTGGCGGCCGACGGCGTCAATCTCGTCGATGAAAATGATGCACGGTGCGTTCTTTTTCGCTGTTTCAAACAAGTCGCGCACGCGCGACGCACCGACCCCGACGAACATTTCCACGAAATCGGATCCGCTGATCGAGAAAAACGGCACGCCTGCTTCCCCGGCCACTGCACGCGCCAACAGCGTTTTCCCCGTACCCGGCGGTCCGACAAGCAGCACCCCTTTTGGAATGCGGGCGCCAAGTTCGGCGAATTTGCGTGGGTCTTTCAAAAACTCAACAATTTCCACGAGCTCTTCTTTTTCCTCGTCCGCCCCAGCCACATCGCGGAAACGGACTTTCCGCTTGTCATCTGTGTACAGCCGCGCCCGGCTTTTGCCGAAATTCATCACCCGGCTGCCGCCGCCTTGCGCTTGATTCAACAAGAAGAAAAACAAAATAAAAATAATGACAAACGGAATAATGGATGTGAAAAACGTCACCCATCCGCTCGTTTCATCCGCTGGCATTACTTCCACCCGCGTCCGTGCCGCCGCTGCGTCGATACGGTCAAGCACTTTATCACTGTTCATGACATAGGTGGAAAAATATTGCCCTTCATTATATGTTTTCAATTGACCCCTAATTTCATATACGCCGCGCTCCGGCTTAATGGAAAACGACTCAACGTCCCCGTTTTCCAGATGGGTGATAAACGCATCGTACGTCATCGGCTCGGTTCGCTGATTCGTGCCGTTAAAAAAACTGACGACGCCGATTACGACGAGGAAAATCAGCAAATAAAAGATGGTGTTACGGAAAATCCGGTTCATTGCTTGCCTCCTCCCATATGAAACACACTATACTCAATACTATCATAGAAATTTGGCTAAATACAAACAATTCGGCCGCCGCACAGCAACCGCCTTATTTTTTGTACACTTCTGGCTTTAAGACACCGATAAACGGGAGGTTGCGATATTTTTCCGCATAATCGAGACCATAGCCGACGACGAACTCATCTGGAACCGTAAATCCAGTGTAGTCGGCTTGGATATCGGCTTTGCGTCCGGATGGCTTGTCAAGGAGGGTGACGATTTTAATCGAATTCGCTTTCCGGTAACGGAATAAATCGACTAGATAGCTGAGCGTCAGCCCGCTATCAATAATATCTTCAATAATCAAAATGTCGCGGCCTTCGACAGATGTGTTTAAGTCTTTGACAATTTTTACTTCCCCAGACGAAACGGTCGCACTGCCATAGCTCGAAACATCCATAAAATCCATTTCCAAGTATGTATCAATATGTTTCAACAAGTCGGCCATAAACGGCATGGCCCCTTTAAGAACGCCGACGGCGAGCGGAAAACGGCCATCATACTCCTCCGTTAACATGCCGCCTAGCTCTTTTACCTTTGCCTGAATTTCTTCCTCGGTGATTAGCACTTTTTGAATATCGTCTTTCATCCCCATCTTTTTTCCTCCTAGCTGTTCATCGCCTGATAGTGAAGCAAAATATAGCGGGCTTGCCCACGCTCCTTGGCTTCAAAAGCCGATTTTTTCAGTCCGGGCACCCAAAGGATGCGGCCGTCGGCATCTTCTACAATCGGCCAACAGTCCCTTTCTGTCCGCGGAATTTTCGCCTCAATGAAAATTTCCTTAATTTTCTTCGTACCTCCCGTTCCCTTCAAAACCATCCGGTCGCCGGTGCGGCGCGTCCGTACGTGAAGCGGAAGAGAAACCGTAGCGGGGTCAACCACGAACGAATCATTTCCCAACTGCTTTCTCGGATAGTGTTCCCCAAATTCACTCATGATTACGTAACCGTTTGGGAGAGGCAATAGCGCCGGAACCGGCAGCTGCAACCAATAGCCTTGAGCGCAACACTGCAAGCCGAACGTAAACAAACAACGATCATACGAACGAATCACTTTCAACCCTTTCGGTAAATCGAGCATGCCGGAAGGACGGCCGCGTTCGCAAAGCATCAGTATATGACCGATATGCACAGAAGTCAACACCGGCGGAACGCCTCCGTAAAGGCGGAGAAGCAACAGCTGCAACGCCCGGCGCTGCAGCGGCCGCGGCAGCGCCAAAAACGGGGCGATGCGCAGCACGGTATCGCTATTTTGTTTTTCCATTACTTTATTCAGCGCGTCCGTTGCTAATTCCTCCAAAAATTGTTCATCTTCCGCCATTATTTCGCTATATTGTTGAAACCGTTCATGCAAGCGTGGATTTTCCTGTTTCAACAGCGGAACGATATGATGGCGAAATCGGTTGCGCGTATACTCATCTTTCTCATTGCTTGGATCCCGGCGTGGGGTCAGCCCTTCCTTTTCACAGTAGTCCTCGATTTCTGCCCGGCTGACGGCTAAAAACGGGCGAATGAGATAGCTGCCATGAAACGGCCGTTTAACGGGAATGCCGGCATACCCTTTGCTTGTGCTGCCGCGCACAAGCCGCATTAAAATCGTCTCGACTTGATCATCGCCGTGGTGGCCTAAAGCGATGTATTGGGCTTGATGCTTTTTCACCAGTTCGGCAAAAAAGTGATACCGGCAGTTCCGCGCCGCCTCCTGGACACCGAGACCCGTTCGCCGCTGAAAAGCCGGGACGTCGATTTGCACTGCTTCACATAAAATACGGTGCTCAGCGCAAAAATGTTTCACAAATTCCATCTCTTCTTCCGATTCCCGCCCGCGCAACATATGGTCGACATGGGCCGCTACGAGCCGGAGCTTCCACTCATCCCGAAGAGAAGATAAAAGATGCAAAAGAGCGAGCGAATCCGGGCCACCAGAAACGCCGACAACGACCGTCGCTCCTTCTGTAAGCAACTCATGTCTGTCAATAAACGCGCGCACTTTATCAACCATGCTAAAAAACCTCTTTGCCCTCTTTTAGCTTCGTCGATAGCTATTGTACCATAAATTACATCGTTAGTTGCCAATATATATATAAACCGTATGCGCCAAGCAACAAGGCCGCGATCAACATCGTTTCGGCAATGGCGCCCACTTTGCGACGCTTTTTCGTCCGCCGCCCCAATCGACGGTTCGGCGCTGTTGATTTTGTTTCGTTTTTCACGCCTAACCGGCGCGAAGAAGCAGCCAATAAGTCACGGCGCATGTCCGCTGCTTTCGCATATCGGCCGTCGAGCGCTTTTTGTAAAACATCCTTATACGGGGCTAAACAGCGGTCCGCCTCGATAATGCCCAACAGTTGCGCCCGCCCGTCGCCTTTTTTCTCGAGACGCCCCGGATAACAGGACGCAATCATCACCATCGCCGCTGAAAACAAGTCATACGACGGCTCCGCTTTGCGCGACCCAAGCCCCCAATAGCCGCGGTCATACAGCTCGGTAAACTCTTTAACCGCCCTTCCTTGCAACGTCGTTCCCCCTACATCCAACAGCCGGACGGACGGTGGTGATCCGGTGACGATTAAATTATCCGGTTTTAAATCGCCAAACACCCATCCCTCCCCATGCAGCCGCTCGAGCACGGACAACAACTGCACGAGCAATACCGGCGCCCACTCTTTCCCGCGGCGGCGGACAAAGGTAGTGAAGTTTTCCCCTTCAATATACTCCATGACATAAAACGGGATCGTTTCTCGCCCGAACGGGCTTCGCCAGTCATCCGCTTCTAGCAAAGAAGGCCCGAGGGCGACCCCCTGGACCTTAGAAAAACGGCGCAATATGTTCATTTCCGAGGCCAATGACGCATAATCGTCGCTCAGTTTGACAGCGACGCGTTGGCGGCCGCTCTCTGCCAAGTAAACGACGCCGTTCGCTCCGCTGCCGAGCTGCCGCAACAGTCGATACGAACGGCCATTCCATTTACCGGTAACGACCGTGCCGGGTGGAAGATTACAAAGACGATTCTTCGACGTATGGTTCATCGCCATCGCCAATCCAGCTCCTTAGCGACCGTTTGCGGCCGAAATAGGCGATCGCTTCGCGCAGAGCCGGCCCTGTCGGCGTCAGTCCGCCTGACGCCAATTTCGGAAAGACAGTGGACAGCTCTTCAATTTTCGGCGTCCAGTCCATCATTTTCTCAGCGCAATTCCGTTTGCCCGGGAAGATGAACACGGAAAAACGATTTTCGCCCATGCGTGCATTTAAACTGAGCGATAAATCGACGAGCGCCTCTTTGACCGTTGGCAATTTCGTCTTCATGCTCCCGCTTGTATCGATTAAAATAAGCACGTCGAGCGCAGCCGTTTCCCCGAGCTCATCGACGACTTCCATCACTTCGCCGCGCTTGTCCGGCGGCAAATCTTCAAGCGAAACGTCCGAACCAAAGATTTGTTTCAACTCGCGGTTCACGAGCCCTTGCAATGTTTGTGTCATCGCCTGGCGCGTCACCATCTGCACCGTCTGCGACAGCTGCTTCGCGTACACGACTTGGCTCATGCCGCCACCGGCAGCCGCAATCGCTTCAATTTCCCGCTGTCCATTTTCGTCGATCGTATCTTTGTCCAACACGCCGATCACGTTCACCGTAATGCCTTGTTCGCGCGCCAATGCCGCTATCGCAGCCGGGTCCTCGCCATGATTCGAGCAGCCGTCCGTAATCAACAAAATTTGCCGCAACGTTCCCTTCCGCATGTTCGTTCCCCTCCTTGGCGAATAGTATTACCATCATCGCCGTAGGGGAGCGTTTTTATACGCGCATTACTGCGCCTTTTTCATATACATATACGCGGGAATCGTCGCCCATTTTGGCGTGTTGTGCCGCACTTTGGCGACAACGACCGTCATATCATCTTCAATTTCCCCACCGCACTGACGGATCACTTCTTCCATGATCACATCGGCGACTTCTTGCGGGTCGGTCGTTTTCAACTCTTGAATTTTCCGTTTCATCCAAGCGTCATGGTTCTCCACATTCATCGGCCCCTCAAACACCCCATCGCTCATCATAATAAGCAAGTCGCCCGATTTCAACTGTTCGCTAACCACATCGAATTCAACTTCCTTAATAATGCCCATCGGCAAATTGCTTGCCTCCACTTTCATCACCTTGTCGCCGCGCTTAATGAAGCTTGGCGTCGACCCGATTTTCAAAAACTTCGTCGCCGCGTTTTGCAAATCGATGATCGCCAAATCAAGCGTCGCATACATATCTTCCGTCGTCCGCAACGCCAAAATGGAATTGATGGATTTAATGGCGATCGATTCATCCATTCCTGTTTGCAAGATTTTTTGCAGCAAATGCAACGTCTCACGGCTTTCGTCATGCGCCCGCTCCCCGTTGCCCATGCCGTCGCTGATGGCGACCGCATATTTGCCGGTGCCAAGCTCAATCGTTGCATAGCTGTCACCGGAAATGAGTCCGCCCCCTTTGGCCGCGAACGCCACACCCGTCTCGACGACAAACGCTTTCGTCGAACCGAAGGCAACACGGCAATACCCATTCGGGTAAGCAGCACATTCCTCCCGCTTGACGACAATCGTCTCTCCTAAAATGTCCGACAGCATCGGCGCGATCAGTTTTTCACACTCACCGCGCCCCTCGCAGTAAGGAATGCTCATTTCAATATCGATACTTCCTTTTTCTAAACTGTAAATATCGACATGTCCGATTTCGATGCCAAACTCTTGCAAGGCATGGTAAATTTGTTCTTCTTGAAAATAATGGTTTTCGCGCTCCTTCTGAATCTCCTTCGCAAAATCGTCCATGACTTGTGAAACTCCCAACAACTGCTCGGCAACGAGCTTCCGGCTTTCGTAAACTTGCCGTTTAAGCTTGCGGTTGGCCTGATAAGTCACCATCTCTTTTTCAACTGCATCAACAACTTTGCCGGCTTTGACGCAATACCGCTCCCATTCGCGCAACAGCTGATGGTTTTGCGTCAACGTTTTTTCGTCCGCCTCATGCATCATTTGCTTCATATACGCATAAGTTGTACTAAAGTTGGCCGCCCAACATTGCGCTTTCTTAAAGCACGTTTGGCACGTCTTTTCGGTAATATCGCCGAGAAAATAATCCACCTCCCGCTCGCGGTATTCGTCGGCATCCGACAGCGGCTCAGGCAAAAAGCTTTCCGCCAGCGCTTGAAAGACGTTCGAAAATTGTGAGACACGCTGTGCCGTCACATCGCGGATTTTGCGGACGTATTGCTGTTGTTCATTGATGTATTCAGCCGTACCAGGAATATGTTTCGCAATTTTCTCTGTCAACGAACGGGCGGTAAACAAAAACAGCACAACAGCGATGCCTGATTCAAGCAGCGTCGGCACGAGCTCGGCTTTTCCGTCCCCGTACAAGCCCATCAACAACGTCGCGACAATGAGCCCAAACGCCACCCCGAGCTTTCGCCCTTCTTTCAGCAGCCCACCGAGCAGTCCGGCAAAAGCAAGCAAGCTCATTTCTGACAAGTTGCCGACGTTCGCCAAGCTTAAAACGAGCCCGGTGACGACTCCAACGGTCGAACCGGTTGCCGCCCCGGCTACAAACGCAAACAATAAAACGAGATAGCGCGACATGACATGTTCGAGCGATAAGCCGTACGCCGACCAGCCGATCATCCCGGTCAGCATCGAAGCCAACAAAATAATCAATGAAATGATTTCTTCCGCCCGCAGCGCATGTTTATGCTTCCTTACCGTCAACAGCGGAATACTTTGCATAAAAATCAATGTCAGCACGAGCGACAGCCCGGCCTCCACAACCGCCATGGCCGTCCCATACGCCGTTCGCTCCCCAATCCAGTAATAGGAGATCAGCCATTTCGTTGCCAACGAAACTACAAAAACGACGAACGGCACGATTTTCAATGATTCGCTAATCACTTTCCGCACCCATCCATAAATAAAGAGGAAACCAAAAATGGAAACACCGACAAACAGCACGGTATCAAACGACAGCGTCAAAGCGCCAGCCAGCAGCGAAACTAAAGCGAAGGCCGCCTTGTCACGGCGCAACATATAGACGGAAACGAAAAACGGCAGCGCAAACGGGGTCAATTTCGCCAAAATTAACGCCCGGCCAAGCAAAAAGCCGACAAGAAGAAGCAAAAATCCTTGATGAACGAACAGATGGCCAAGGCGCAGCTTCACATGGCGCATCCAACGCGATACGGTCGCTTGTGTGTCATGAATCGGCACTCCCGAAATGCGGCGCACTGTCCCTCTTTCTACTCTTTCCATTCCCCGATCCTCTCCTTTGCTTTTCTATTACCCCCTATTATATATTTAAAATTGTCAGAAATTTGTCAAAATGACGGAGCGAAATGAAAAATCGTTCGACGTTTTCTCCCATGATGCGCCGGCAGTATACTTGTTCCGACAGAAGCAGACGAAAAGAAAAAACGAGCATGTCGCTCAATGGCACATGCTCGTTTGCGATGACCCGTACGGGATTCGAACCCGTGTTACCGCCGTGAAAGGGCGGTGTCTTAACCACTTGACCAACGGGCCATATAGTATTTGAGTGGCGGTGGAGGGGATCGAACCCCCGACCTCACGGGTATGAACCGTACGCTCTAGCCAGCTGAGCTACACCGCCGTGTGGCAACAGTTAATATCATAATAGAGGGGATGCCGATTGTCAATATACAAGGCGAAAAAATGCACAAGGAAAATGTACCCTTCACTTTTGCCGTTGAAACAAAGAAGCATCCATAACAATGGATGCTTGTGATCCCCCTTATTCATCCTCTTTCCGACATGTATTCAGCAGCAAGTTACCCGCGTCTCGCTCCACGACCTCCCCGCTTCGATTCCGTATGGCGGCGCAACGACGCCAGTCGGTCCTCGCTTTCTTTGAGGAAACGGCTAATTTTTTGTTCTAAACTGTCAGCCGCAGAACGGTCGTGCGCCCGGTGGCGCGGCCGCTGTGAAGAAGGCGTATCTTTTGCTTTGCGAATGGACAGGCCGATTTTTCCGTCTTGACCGACGTTGATCACCTTGACATATACCATGTCGCCGACTTTCAAATGATCGTTAATGTCCTTGACATAGTTATCGGCTACTTCGCTAATATGAACGAGCCCTGTCACACCCTCCGGCAGCTCTACAAACGCCCCGAATTTCGTAATACCTGTGACTTTGCCTTGTAACTTGCTGCCTACTTCAATCGACATAAAAAAAGTGCTCCTCCTTAAAACGCTTTAAAGATGGTGTTGCTTCCATTATAGCGAATGAAAAAAATAAGTGTCAATATGACGGATGCCCGTATTGAACGGGCATCGGCAGGTAAAATGTCACTTTTCTGGCAAGACAAAAATAATTTCCCCGTCTTTCGATAAATAATATTTTTTTCGCGCCAGTTCAGCGATGTAATGATCATCATGCAATTTTTCGATTTCTTCTTTGAGTTGCTTTTCCTGCCGTTCGAGCTTCGTAAGCTGCTCTTGTAGCCGTTGTTTTTCCGCCGTTTTTACATCGATCTTCTTCTCCTGCAGGTGCAACGTGTAGATGAGGGCGGAGGAGAGCACCATAAACAGCGAAGCCCAAAAGGCCAAGCGGACGGCTACAACCCGCCGCCTTCTCGATGCCTTCCGCTTTTTTTCTTCCTGCTCTGATACATAGGTAGACTGCAGTTTCGTCACGTTCGTTTTCCGGGGCACGTTCATGCATTTGCACCTCTTTTACTTCCGCCATTTCGCAAGCCATATGCCTATTTTCTCTTTTGTATTCTTGATTTGTCCAGCAAATCCTTTTAAACGGCGAAAAAATTTTTCCAACCAGATTCGACGGTGCAGCGGCACCCGTCGCCAAATGGCCGTGCCCGTCCAACGCAGCGGAGCCACCAAAACAAGGAGCGTTTTCCAAACAACAAGCAACAGAAACCGGGTCGTCCACACGACAAGTCTCCACATAAACAAAAGAAGCGCCAGCGCCATTTGCCCAAGGAGGACGAGAGGGCGGAGCACCATATAACGGAACAGCTGAGCAAACGCCTGTCCGAGCCGCACCGCCAGCCAAATGAGCCATTCCAGCACCCGGACGTACAGCGGACGGAGCAAACTTTGATAGGCGGCATAACCGCATAAAAGCGCCAAAAAAAGATAAAAGCGAAGCTCGCCATGATTGACGAGCAACAGTACATAAAAAACAAAAAGCGCCTGCACTGCCCAAAATAACACGTCGTTTACAAAGACGAGCCAGTGTGCCCGTTCTTCCCGTTTTAAAAACCGGTTGTACGTATCAAGCGCCATGCCAAGCCAGCCTCCCATGCCAATCATCGTCAGCATGGTGAAAAGCTGCGTCGTGATGCTCATTTGAACAACTTGCTAAAGAACCCTTTAGCTTTCTCCTGATGGTCATCTAAATAAACGAGATCGAAAATGCGCCCTTTAATTGAAACGACACCTTTATCAACATCTAAGTTTTTCATTTGCAAGTTTTGCCCGCGGATCGCCAAAAAGCCCATGACCGTCTCAAGCAAAAACTCCTCGTTGTCAAAGCTTTCGACTTGTTTAACCCCGGTAATGTCAAGGAGGCGTCGGCCGCGCATGATCACGTCGTGTTCTTGGACCGGACCTTTGTTCGCATTCCCGCTAAACTCCTCGTGTCGATTCATGTTCATCCCCCGCATTTCAATTTAGAATGAAAAGCGGCAAAGCCAACCGCTTTTTTCTCATCCGCTGTTTGTACCATATGTATGTCAGCGGGGGATGGTTTAGAACAAGCCTACAGGACAAATTAGACGCCGTCTGGCCCGGGCGCAGGGGCGGTCCGTTCTTCACGGATCAGCTCGTACAGTCCGGCCGCCTCTTCTTTTTTTGTCGTTTCTTTTAAATCAGTCACTTTTACCGTTACCCGTTTTTGCCCGAACTGAATCATCAGTTCATCACCGATTTTCACATCGGAACTCGCTTTGGCGACATGGCCGTTGATCCATACCCGGCCTTGATCCGCAACTTCTTTCGCCAACGTGCGGCGTTTAATGAGCCGGGATACTTTCAAAAACTTATCAAGACGCATGTTCATCCCCCCTACCGTCCGTTTTCTTTTGCTTCTTCCCAAAAGCGGTCAAGCTCGGCGAGCGAAAATGAGGTGATCGGCCGACCGCTTTTTCGCACTTGTTCTTCAATGTAGGCAAAGCGGCGGGCAAATTTGTCGTTTGCCATTTGCAGCGCTTCCTCTGGTTGGATGCCGTAATACCGGGCGAGGTTAATGAGCGCAAATAATACATCGCCAAATTCACCGACAAGTTCCGCATGACGGCCGCCGGACGTTTCCGCCCGAAACTCAGCCATTTCTTCCTCGACTTTTTGCCAAATAGGCGCTACATCATCCCAGTCAAAGCCGACTTTCGCCGCTTTTTTCTGCAGCTCGTACGCCCGCATCGTCCCCGGCAAACTTTTTGGGATGCCGGCTAGAATCGATTCCGGCTGTTCGCCTCCTTTTTCTTCCTCCTTAATTTTTTCCCAGTTCACGGTCACTTGTTCGGCCGTCTCGGCTGTTACATTGCCAAATACGTGCGGATGGCGACGAATCATTTTTGCTGTCAACGTGCGGATGACATCATCGATCGAAAACAGCCCGGAATCGGCGCCGATTTGGGCGTGCAACATCACTTGCAACAACACATCGCCCAACTCTTCGACCATATGGTCATCGTCGTTCTCGTCGATCGCTTCGAGCAATTCATACGCCTCTTCAAGCAAATACCGCTTCAGCGATGCATGTGTCTGCTTCCGATCCCACGGACAGCCGTCCGGTCCTCGCAGTGTCGCGATGACGCGGCGCAGTGTCTCAAACCGGTGGTAAAGAAGCGGCTCGTCTTTGACCGGCGGCACATAGACGCTTGTTAAGTTGCCAAGCGCCGTCTGACGGTCCAATTCATAGAGCGGCACTTGCTTCACTTGTTCGCTCTTCGTCCCGGCCGCGGTCACAATATAGACCGGATAGTCATCCGGAAGCTGTTCCATCAGCGACAGTTTCACATTCGAGGCGATGAACGGGTCGTACACTTGGCAAAAGACCGCATGCAGCGATGGAGACCATTCATCCCCTTGGAAAGCGGTCGCATCCAACAGCTGAAACCCCTCGATTGGATCAATGCGCACCGCTGTAAACAGCGCATCTAAAAAGCTTTGTCCGCCCTCGATGACCACCCGGCAGTCGCCGCGCCGCTCTGCTTCCAACAGAAGCTGCACCGTCTGTTCGGCGACGAGCGGGTGGCCGGGAACAGCGTAAAACACATCGCCGCGTTTTGCCTGCTCGATGAGGGTGCGGGCAATTTCTTCGTATACATCGGCAAATTGCTCATGTTTTTCGTAAACATCATCAAACGCCGTAAACGCGATTCCCTCTTCCTCAAGCCCCTTCACTGCCGGATGTTCTTTCGTCCGCAAAAAGAGCGGATGCGCCCGCTTTAGCTTTCGATACACCCCGACCGGCAGCTGTTCGAAATCTCCGGCGCCAAGACCGAAAATATAAATGGTATTCATCGCCGATCACCTGCTTCCTGATAGTAGACGAAATTTATTGGCCAACGGGAGAGCGGACAACTCCTGCTCAGAAAAAACATTCCCTTTGACAATGCACACAATATAGACGACAGCACCGACGGCGACGCCGCCCAGTGCCTCAGCAGCCGCCCATAAGCGTCCGCCGGCGGGAGCGTCCATAAGCCACATATACAATCGCAGCACGACAACCATCGCGATAGCAGCCTTAACGATCGGATACATGTACTTTTGGGCGTTGGCCATTTGACACTCGCGCCGCAGACACACGTATAAAAAGCAAGCCATAAATGCGTAAGCCCCGGTTGTCGCTAAAGCCGCGCCAAGGACGCCAAACAGCGGCACAAGCCAATGCATGAGGACGATTTTTCCCGCCACCGCCACCGCCACACCGACAGCGGCCGCCCACTCTTTCCCTATTCCTTGTAACATGGCGGACACCGTCAGCGCGATCGTTGTAAAGAAGACGGAAGCGGACAAAACAGCAAGAACAAGTGAGCCATGGTCATTTTCAAACAACATCGTATTGATCGGCCGGATCAGACAAATGAGCCCTAAGGAAGCGCCAACACCGATGACGGCAGCAAACCGAAGCGGCAATAGACCGTACGTAAAAGCAGCGCCTTGGTCGCGTCGGGCGCTGGAGATAAACGGGACGAGCGCCAGCGAAAGCGATGTGCCAACAACCGTGCCAAGCTGGATGAGCGGCTGCCCGCGGTCATACACCCCTTTCACCCATTTTACCTCATCCATCCTTATCCCGGTTTCACGAAGAAGCTGAACAAACAAAAACGAGTCAACGAGCGGAATAAGCGTCAATACCATATTTGTCAAACAAACGATCGTTCCAGCCGTCAATAAATGGCGGCCAACATGCAAGATCGAAGCCGGGGGGATGCGGCTGCCCATTTTTTTTCGTCCGCGCTTAGCCGAATAAAAGAGCAAAATAAAAAGTGCCGCCGCCATGCCGACAAGCGTCCCGGCGATCGCCGCGATGCCGCAAGAATAAACGTCAGCGCCGCGCCGCATCATCCAATATGACAGCCCTAAAATCGCTGTCACCCGCACAAGTTGCTCCCCAACTTGGGAAGCTGCGGTCGGCATCATATCATACCGTCCTTGGAAATAACCGCGCACGACAGCCGTCAACGGAAAAACTAAAAAGGAAAATGAAAGCAACCGCAACAGCGGTTCAAGCTGTCTGTCACCCATCCATGACGCCACCGTTTCGGCCCCTATATACAAAACGGCAAACAGCATAACACCGAGCGCGCTTAACAACAACAGTGCGGCGCGCCCGACGGCGGCTGCTCCCGCCTCATCCCCTTCCGCCAGCCGCTCGGCGATGAGCTTCGAGATGGCGACCGGGTAGCCAGCTAGCGACAGCGCTGCGACAATGCCGTAAATCGGATACACCTGTTGGTAAATATAAAAGCCGACATCTCCAACCATATTTTGATACGGGATACGATACAACGCACTCAACAGCTTCGTAAGCAAAGCGGCGACCGTCAATACAGCCGCTCCTTTCCATACATTCCCCATATCACATTCCCTCCCGCCTTTATGGCGTTCGCCGACGGATGGCCAAGGCTGGGGACGTTCGCCGGCGGCGGAGACAGGCGACGCCGCTAACAATTCCATTGCCATGGCTACGCTCGATATTATAGCGCAACATCGGCTCGATCGCCAAAGACGGTGGCTCATCAGCAGCAATGACCCCATCCGGCGGACAGAAAGAAGGGGCTGACGCAAAATACTGTCGGTTCTCCCGTGAAATACAAGATATCAAATGGCGAATCTGTTCGATGCTTATATACGCAGTGGAAAAGGGTGCCTCGTCACTTTGGAGACACCCTCTTCTTGTTTCGCTTATTGTTCCATTTGTCGGGCTAAAAAGCTGGCCGCCGTTTCGACCGCTTTATGTTCCACTTCACCGAGCATCTTCTCACGCGATAAAATGATGACAGCCCCGATCGGATCGCCGTTAGCCACAATCGGGCCGATCGTATACGACTTTAACGCTTCCGTCATCCCGTCCACTAACTCTACCTCCCCCTCCTCCGTATGGAGGACGGAAGTGCGATCTTCCATCGCTTTCTCCACTAACGGGCTGACGCTTTTGTTCATATACTCTTTTTTCGAAACGCCGGCGACAGCGATAAACACGTCGCGGTCACAAATGAGCACCGGCTGCCCGAGGCTGTCAAACAGCGCCTCGGCATACTCTTTAGCAAAGTCACCCAGTTCACTGATCGGCGAATATTTTTTCAAAATGACTTCTCCATCGCGGTCAACAAATATTTCGAGCGGATCTCCCTCGCGAATGCGTAACGTTCTCCGAATTTCCTTCGGAATCACAACCCTTCCCAAGTCGTCAATTCGACGAACAATACCGGTTGCTTTCATGCTTTGTATACCCTCACTTTCATCTAGGATTTGAAGGATACTCCGATGAACCCTTTTGTGATGGGGAATTCACCATTGTTGTCATTAGTATCCTTCACAATCCATGTTCTATACGCGATGAAAGTGATTTTGGCCATTTTAGATAAAATTGCCCATCATTCATTATCGCCGCATCGGCTGAAACATAAACGTGCAAAACGGAAACAAAACATGATTTTTGCCCCCGGTTACGCAATGACCGATTTTTCGTTTTTCATCCCGGACAATTGCTTTAATGTTTCGTACAAAATCATCAGCCATTCGTGCGGTTTCATCTGCTTAATATACAGAACAATTTTCAGCTTCGCCCCGTCCATGCCGAATCCAAACAGGCGGCCATGCTGGCGGCCGATGCCGGATAGGCGTTGGATTTCCACCGTTTTCGACGCCTCTTCAGCAAATAACATGTCAATTTGTTGTTTATGCTGCTTGATCGATTCAACGCCGAGCTGTTTCGCCAACGCCTTAATTTCTGCAATTTGGAACAAATAAGCCACCTCATCCGGATAATCGCCAAAACGGTCGGCCATCTCCTCACGCAGCGCTTCAACGTCTTCGAGCGTTTCCACTGCTTGAAACCGCTTGTACATCTCGATTTTTTGCAGCCCGTCGGAGATGTATGCATCTGGAATATAGGCATCGACTTCCACATCGATGGTTACTTCCGGGCGCTCATCTTCTCGTTTCAAACCACGCCGTTTTTCAATCGCTTCTTTCAACATTTGTGAATATAAGTCAAACCCGACCGAGTCAATAAAGCCGTGCTGTTCGGCGCCAAGGAGATTGCCGGCGCCGCGGATCGACAAGTCACGCATGGCAATTTTAAATCCGGAGCCAAGCTCGGTGAACTCCTTAATGGCTTGCAGCCGTTTTTCCGCCGTTTCATTCAACACTTTATCTTTCCGGTAGGTGAAATATGCATAGGCAACGCGGTTCGAACGGCCGACACGCCCGCGCAGCTGGTACAGCTGCGATAGCCCCATCCGGTCGGCGTCATACACGATGAGCGTATTGACGTTCGGAATGTCAACGCCCGTCTCAATAATCGTCGTTGTCACGAGCACATCATATTGTCCCTCCAAAAAGGCTAAAATCGTCGACTCAAGCTCAGCCTCCGACATCCGCCCGTGTGCAAACGTCACGCGCGCCTCCGGAACAAGCTGCGCGATTTCCTCGGCTTTTAAGTCGATATCCTCGATATGGTTATAAAGGAAAAACACTTGCCCATCGCGGGCGAGCTCGCGTTCAATCGCCTCTTTAATAAGTTCCGTTGTATACTCCATCACATACGTCTGCACCGGGAACCGGTTTTCCGGCGGCGTCTCGATAATGGACAAATCGCGCACGCCAATCATCGACATATGCAATGTGCGCGGAATGGGCGTCGCCGTCAACGTAAGAACGTCAATGTTCGCCCGCAGCTGTTTGATTTTTTCTTTATGCGCCACGCCAAACCGCTGTTCTTCGTCGATAATGAGCAAGCCTAAATCTTTAAACTTCACATCTTTCGATAACAGCCGGTGCGTGCCGATGACCATATCGATCGTACCATCCTTTAGCCCTTTAATCGTCTCCGCTTGCTGTTTTTTTGTGCGGAACCGGTTGAGCAGTCCGACGTTAATCGGAAACCCTTGAAACCGCTCGCGCACCGTTTCGTAATGTTGCTGGGCCAAAATCGTCGTCGGCACGAGGAAGGCGACTTGTTTGCCGTCCATAATCGCTTTAAACGCCGCCCGCAGCGCCACTTCCGTTTTCCCGTAGCCGACGTCACCGCAAAGAAGGCGATCCATCGGTTTTTCGCTTTCCATATCGCGCTTGATTTCTTGGATTGACCGGAGCTGGTCCTCTGTTTCTTGGTACGGAAACGCCGCTTCAAATTCACGCTGCATTTCCGTATCCGGGGAAAACGCATATCCTTTGCTCGCTTCACGCTCCGCGTACAGCTTGATCAAATCTTCGGCAATGTCTTGGACAGACGACTCCACTTTCTTTTTGACCTTTTTCCATTCCGTACCGCCGAGCTTATAAATTTTCGGCTCTTTTCCTTCCGAGCCGACGTACTTTTGCACTTGGTCCATTTGCTCAACCGGGACGTACAGCGTGTCGCCGCCTTGGTATTGGATATGAATATAGTCTTTATGCACTCCATTGATTTCTAACGTCTCGATACCTAAATATTTTCCGATGCCATGGTTGACATGAACGACATAATCACCGACTTGCAGCTCGGCATAGCTTTTGATCCGCTCGGCGTTCGAAAGCTTTTGCCGGCGTACTGGACGCTTAGTCCGCTTTTTGAACAGTTCTTCCTCGGTGATGACCGCCAGTTTTTGCAGCGGCAGCTCAAACCCCGTGTTTAAATCACCTTGAAGGAGCTGGCATTTGCCGTAAAGCAGCCCCGCCTCAGGTGGAAGCGGCATCGCATCGATCTCGTAATCTTCAAGCAGCGACTGCAGCCTTTTCACCCGCTCGGCATCTGGTGCCAAAAAAACGACCGCGTAGTTCGCCTTCTTCCATCGCTCGATCTCGGATTGGAGAAGCGCCATTTGTCCATGGAAGTTTTGCATTTGCTTGCATGTAATATTGACGACATTTTGCGGGTGGGTATGCGGTGCATGACGCAAAAACAAGGACAAGTACACCCGTTGAAACCGATGTTTTTGTAACAATTCAGAAAATGAGTGCGAAATTCGTACGTCATGAATAATTTTTCCGCCGTCAAGCAAGCTTGTATACCATTCCGCCTCTTCGCGGTCGAGCCGCTCTGCCGTCTCCTGCAACCGGCTCATTTCGTCCATGAGCAGCACGCCATCTTCCGGCATGTAATCTAGTAAACTTGCAGATTTTTCATAAAAAAGAGACATATATTTATATTGTTGCTCGATTTCCTGCCCTTCGCGCAACTGTTCTAATTCAGCGTGGATATGCTCGTACATCCGCTGCTTGGCGGCGTCATCTTTCATTTTTTCAAGACTGGCCGCAAGCCCGGCTTCGATTCGTTCAATCCCACGTCGCCGCGCCTCTCCATTCAGAATGATCTCATCGGCAGGCCCGATCATCACGCGTTCCATCTGCTCGCGTGAACGTTGGTCGTCAGGGGTAAACGTCCGAATGGACTCGATTTCCGTATCAAACAATTCAATGCGATACGGCAGCTCAGCCGTTAGCGGATAAATATCAATGATGCCGCCGCGGATGCTGAATTCCCCGGGAGCGGAAACGGTGGCCACCCGCTTGTATCCCATTTCAACAAACAGCTGCTTGTAACGTTCCAAATCAAGCTCTTGTCCAACCGAGAAGGTGAACAAGTAATGTTTCCAAAGCGACAGTGGCGGCAGCAAGCGCCGCAAGCCGGCGACCGGACAGACGATGACCCCTTTTCCACCTTGTGCCCAATGGTTCATAACGTCGAGACGTTGCGCCTTTAACTCCGGGCTGGCAACCGCCATTTCGGCGGCGATGACCTCGTTGACCGAATAAAGAAACACGTCATCCGGCCCAAGCAATGAAACGAGGTCATCGTATATTTTTTGCGCCTGAAACAAGTTATGGGTGACAACTACCATCGGGCGGCCCGTCTCCTTATAAAGCGTGGAAACAAAAACGGATCGGGCCGACCCTGACAGCCCGGCGACAAGCTGTTCTTTCAGGCGGACATGGATTCCCTCAATGATCGTGCGAACATCTTCGTTTTCAGCTAAATAGCGATGCAGCGAAAGCACCCCTATCCCCCTCCTCTCAGTAGAAGATTTTTCCTCTTTAGTCGTCTCACGAAACGCAAAAACGCTTTGGTCGCCCAAAGCTGCGCCTAATGAATAAACTTTTCGTATTGATGCCATTCCGGGTTTCGCGTCAACGCCTCTTGGCAGTCTTCGCAAATCGTTTTCACATGAATGTCGCCGTTCGATTCGTACGAAATCATGTCAAGTCGTTCCTCTTCAGTCAAATGGTGGAATCCTAGTTTTTCGCTATATATCGATACGCGGTCAATCGTACCTACTTTTGCGCCGCAATGACGACAATAATAATGTAACGCCATTCGAGCAAACCTCCTCACTGGACTGTTCCGTCCGCAAGGCAGGCGAAGCTGATGCCTCGCGCCTCCCGTACTCACATTGTGTACCAGTTCAGAGGAAAATATTCACTCGTTAAAGTTATTCATCACTTGGACAAACGGTGTCGTTACCGCCTGCTCGCACGCATCGGCAGCCCGCAAAACCGCTTTGGCCACCGCCGGCTTCTCCTCTTCCGTAAAACGGCTAAGCACGTAATCGGCAACCGGCTGGCCGTTCGTTGGCCGACCGATGCCGATGCGAATGCGTTTAAACTGTTCGGTGCCAAGATGGTGAATGATCGACTTGACGCCATTATGGCCGCCGGAGCTTCCTTTCAGGCGAAGACGGATTTTCCCCGGCAGAAGATCGAGATCATCGTAAATAATCATAATATCGTCGATGGCAATGCCATAGAAATCAATGAGCGGGCGAACACATTCCCCTGATAAATTCATATATGTCAGCGGTTTGCATAATGCCACTTTTTCGCCAAAAACGGATGCCGTTCCGAACAAGCCACGGAATTTAGCGGTTCTCAACGAAACGTTCCAACGTTTGGCCAACTCATCAATGACAAAAAAGCCGATGTTATGCCGCGTTTGCTCATACTCCTTGCCCGGGTTTCCGAGCCCGACAAACAACTTCAATGACCGCGCCCCTCTCTATACATGATACTACAAAAGACGTAACCGGAACGGTTACGTCTGTCACTCTTCTGGTGTCGTTTCTCTTCCTTCCTCAGCGTCGGGCTGTCCCGCCTCTTGCTGCTCGCCGCTATGGATTTCCTCTTCTTGCTTCGGCGGCAGAATCGTCGCAATCACTTCGGAAGGTTCGTGATTGATTTCAAATGTTCCGCCTGTTTGTACGTCGTCGACCGTGACCGTATCGCCGACTTGCAAACTGGAGATGTCCACTTCAATCGCTGGCGGAATGTTTGCCGGCAAAACGCGGATCGATAACTGGTGCAAGTTTTGCTGCAGGACGCCGCCATCTTTCACTCCAGGCGCTTCGCCCACTAGCCGGACTTCGACATCGACATCGACTTCCGTCGACATATCGACCGCCTGAAAATCGGCGTGAAGAAGCTCGCCGCGCAACGGATCGCGCTGCATTTCACGCAATAGCACTGAGTAATCGCCACCGTCGACGTTCAGCGTCATCAAGCTGTGGCGCCCGCCCTCGCGGAGCGCTTTCTCAAGATCAGCGGCGCTGACGAAAATCATTTTATTATCGACCTTTTTGCCGTACAATACTGCCGGAATGCCCCCTTGCGAACGAATACGCTGCAATGTTGAACGTTTTTTGTCTGTGCGTTCTTTCGCTTCCAACACAATCGCCATGTTTTGTCACCTTCCTGAATTAGAATCTATTGTCTACTTTATCCTAAAACAAGAAGGGATAAACATACTTTGTGTTTAGTCGAACAGGACGCTGACAGATTTCATTTCATACACGCGCGTAACCGCTTCGGCAATAAGCGGCGCCACCGACAGCTCTACAATTTTATCAATTTTCTTCTCTTCTGGCAAGGCAATCGAATTGGTGACGACAAGCTCTGTAATTTTCGAATTTTGAATGCGCTCAATCGCCGGACCGGACAGCACCGGGTGGGTACAGCATGCGTACACTTCTTTTGCCCCGTGTTCGACAAGGGCGTTCGCCCCGAGCGTAATCGTGCCGGCTGTATCGATGATGTCATCAATCAAAATGGCCGTTTTCCCATTCACTTGCCCAATGATGTTCATCACTTCCACAGCGTTCGGCCGCGGCCGGCGTTTGTCGATAATGGCGAGCGGTGCTTTCAGACGGTCCGCCAACTTGCGCGCCCTTGTCACGCCGCCATGATCCGGGGAAACAATGACGACATCATCCAACTGTTTGCTTTTAAAGTAATCCGCTAAAATAGGAACACCCATTAGATGATCGATCGGGATATCGAAAAATCCTTGGATTTGCGGAGCATGCAGATCAAGCGTAATGACGCGCGATGCTCCGGCCGTTTCGAGCAAGTTGGCGACGAGCTTCGCTGTAATCGGCTCGCGCGAACGCGCTTTCCGATCTTGGCGCGCATAGCCATAGTATGGCATCACGATATTGATCGTACGCGCCGAAGCACGTTTTAATGCATCGATCATAATGAGCAGTTCCATTAAGTGCTCATTGACCGGGACGCTCGTCGATTGGATGACAAACACATCATCGCCGCGGATGCTTTCCTCGATGTTAATCTGAATTTCCCCATCACTAAAACGGGACACAGAACATTTGCCAAGCTCAATCCCCATGACTTCCGCAATTTCTTTCGCTAGCCTCATGTTCGAGTTAAGGGCGAACAACTTTAATTGGTGCTGGCATTCAGACATGATAAACCTCCATTAAGATTTTTTCTTGCCTGGCAGGCGATCCACATAGTTTTCCTTATTAATTTGCCGAGCGCGGGCAATAGCGAGCGCGCGGCCGGGGACATCGTCAGTGATTGTCGATCCGGCGGCGACGTAGGCGCCTTGGCCGATCGTAACCGGCGCGATTAAGTTGACGTTGCAACCGACAAACGCACCGTCTTCAATTTTTGTTCTATATTTGTGTACACCGTCATAGTTGACCGTAATCGACCCGCATCCGAGGTTGACATCAGCACCGACTTCCGCATCACCGATATAGCTTAAATGCGAGGCTTTGCTTCCTTTGCCAAATGTCGATTTTTTCACCTCGACAAAGTTGCCGATTCGCACTTCATCGTCAATTTTTGACAACGGGCGAATATGAGCGAACGGGCCGATCGTCACATCGTTGCCGATTTCGCTGTCATGGGCGACCGAGTGGCGGATGGACGTGCGATGGCCGATACAGCAGTTTTTAATTTCCGAATGGGGGCCAATCGAGCAATCTTCGCCAATCACCGTCTCGCCTTCAATAACCGTGCCGGGATAAATGACCGTGTCACGCCCGATTGTCACCTCGGCGGAAATATAGGTACAAGCCGGATCAATGATCGTCACTCCGTTTTTCATATGCTGGCGGCAAATGCGATCGCGCATAATTCGTTCTGCCTCGGCGAGGGCGATGCGGTCATTGACACCGATCGTTTCGTCGAACGACGGCGCCTGATAAGCGGATACAATGCCACCATCTGCTTTTATAATTTCAATCACATCGGTTAAATAATATTCGCCTTGGGCGTTATGGTTTGTTACTTTTGTAAGCGCTTGAAACAATGTTTGGTTGTCGAAGCAATACGTTCCCGTGTTGATCTCACAAATGCTCCGTTCCTGCTCATTCGCATCTTTATGTTCAACAATTTTTTCGACATGGCCGGCATTGTTGCGGACAATGCGCCCATATCCGGCCGGATCGTCGGCCATAGCCGTCAATACGGTCGCCTTCGCCTTGGCGGCCATATGCTGTTCAAGCAGCGCCTCCATCGTTTCGGCAGTAATAAGCGGTGTATCACCGCAGACGACGACCGTAACTCCTTCAAGTCCTTGCAAGTACGGAGCGGCCTGCATGACCGCGTGCGCCGTCCCAAGCTGCTCTTCTTGCAGTGCGTACTCACACTGGACGCCGAGCTGTTCTTTCACTTGCTCCGCCCCAAATCCCACTACTGCAATCGTTTTTTCCACCCCAAGCTTGGACACTTGATCCACTACGTGCTGAACCATTGGCTTGCCGCAAACGGGATGGAGCACCTTATACAGCTTGGATTTCATCCTCGTTCCTTGTCCGGCCGCCAAAATGACTGCATATCGCTTCACCATGTGAAAGGCCTCCAATTACCCTTTTATCCATAATTGAATATATATGAATCGGCCGCGCTTTTCAAGGAAACAATACGTTTGCCAAAAAAATAGAGAGCCTGGCCAATTTTGCCTAAGCTCTCTTCAATATGTTTACGAAGCGCCAGCTTCTTCAAGTTCTTCTTCCAACTTCCCGAGGCGGTGGTACTCAGCTAAGATCGCCTCCTGGATTTTTCCGCGCGTAGCGGAATTGATCGGATGCGCGATATCGCGGAACTCTCCGTCTGGTGTACGCTTGCTCGGCATCGCAACAAACAGCCCGTTGTTCCCGTCAATGACGCGGATGTCATGGACGACGAACTCGTTGTCCAATGTGATGGAGGCGATCGCTTTCATCCGTCCTTCGGTATTGACGCGGCGTAATCTTACGTCTGTCACTTCCATTATGTTCACCACCTTTTCCCTGTATGAGACTCGATGTAATTAATTCCACGCCCCCGAGCCATTTCCTTCTTTTTTCAAAAAATTTTTTATAAATTTCAGGCAGGGAAAAAGGGGAAAGTCACTGTTTATTGCACAAGAGCGATAACTTCAATTTCGACAAGGGCGTCTTTTGGCAGCCGAGCCACTTCCACACATGAGCGTGCCGGTTTATGGTTCGTGAAATATTGGCCGTATACTTCATTCATGGCTGCAAAATCGTCCATATTTTTTATAAACACTGTTGTTTTTACAACCGTGTCGAGCGAAGCGCCAGCTGCTTCCAATACCGCTTTTAAATTTTGGAACACTTGATGCGTCTGTGCTTGGATGTCGCCTTTTACCATTTCCCCTTCCGGAGTGAGCGGAATTTGCCCCGAGCTGTAAAACATGTTGTTGACAATGATCCCTTGTGAATACGGACCAATTGCCTGAGGCGCATTTTTCGTTTCCACTTTTCTCATTAGTAAAATCCCCTTTCCATTATTTTCATCATTTATGACAGGCAGCAAGCCGCCTAAAAAAACGTTTTGTAGTTGCCTTCCTTGACCGCGATTCGTTTTTCTTTCGTGTCAACAGCCGACAGCTTTACGAGCGAAATGTACTCGTCAACTAACCGCTCTTTTGCCTCCTCAGACTCGACGAGCACGCCGATGCCGGATACATGGCCGTTAAACTCTTGCAGCAAGCTGACCATGCCGTTGATCGTACCGCCTGCTTTCATGAAGTCGTCGACGATGAGCACGTTCGCCCCCTCAGCCAAGCTGCGTTTTGACAAAACCATCGTTTGAATGCGCCTGGACGAGCCGGACACGTAGTTGATGCTCACCATCGGTCCTTCCGTCACTTTATTGTCATGGCGAACGATCACAACCGGCACGTACAAAAAGTTGGCGATGGCATATGCAAGCGGAATCCCATTGGTGGCGATCGTCATCACGACATCCACCGGACGGTCGGCGAAAATGGACGCATAAAGGCGGCCAATTTTATTCATAATACGGGGGTCGCCAAGAATGTCCGTCATATATAAATATCCGCCGGGAAGAAGCCGGTCCGGGCGTGATAACTGCTCACACAAATAGGCGACAACTTCCTCCGCTTCTTCGGCGGCCATTTTCGGAATGTATTGCACGCCGCCGGCCGCGCCAGGTAGCGTCCGAACCGTTCCGATGCCTTGCTGCTCGAGCGTTTGCTTAATGATCGTTAAATCTTCGCTGATCGACGATTTGGCCGATTCGTACCGCTCCGCAAAAAAAGTAAGCGGAATGAGCTGGTGTGGCCGTTCAAGAAGATAATGCGTCATATCGACTAAACGGCCGCTTCGCCTTAGCTTCATAGCGGACCTCCTGAAACCGAATATTATAAATTCATTTTATCAAAAATGTACGTGTTTAATCAAGGGAATGGCGCTCCCCTAACAGCCTTACAGCAAACACTTGATCGCAAAAGCCGCGCAGTCCGTTGTATACGCGCTGCATTCTTGAATCGTGCTCGATCAGCCCAAACACGGTCGGCCCGCTGCCGCTCATCAATACTGCATCGGCTCCAAACCGCCGCATTTGTTCTTTAATATGTGCGACTTCCGGATATTTTTTCAGCGTCACTTCCTCAAGAACATTGCCGACCGACCGGCAAATCGCCGCATAATCATGCCGCTCGATCGCCTCGATCATCGCCTCGACATCCGGATGGTTGACATGCTCAAGCTGTAAGTTCCGGTACACTTCCGCCGTCGATACACCAATGGGAGGCTTGGCTAATACGACCCAGCACGGCGGCGGCGGCGAGATCGGGGTGATGATCTCGCCGCGCCCGGTCGCCACGGCTGTTCCGCCGTAAACGCAAAAGGCGACATCCGAGCCGATTTGCGCGCCGAGCCGGGCGAGTTCATGGACGCTTAATCCAAGTTGCCAAAGCTTATTGAGCCCGCGCAGCGTCGCCGCCGCATCGCTGCTCCCTCCCGCCAGGCCGGCGGCCACCGGAATATGCTTCGTAATCGAAATCGCCACCCCTTCGCGAATCGAAAACGTCTCTTTCAGCAGTTTCGCCGCCTGATACGCCAAGTTGCGGCAATCATCCGGGACGAACCGGTTTTGCGACACAATGCGGATCGCATCCTCTCCAGGCAAAGGAACGAGCTCAATGCGGTCAGCCAAATCAATCGTCGTCATCACCATCTTCACTTCATGGTAGCCATCAGGACGCTTATAAAGAACATCGAGAGACAGGTTAATTTTTGCTGGCGCTTTTACCGATAACCTCACGAGTCTTCACCTACTTCCACGCACGTTCATAAACAGACTGTCTTGATATGCCGACAGGCAAATGATTCGACATATTCACTGATTTTGCTGTTTTGCTTATGTTTACACGTTCCGTGTCCGACTTTCTTCTGTCAACCCATTTTACCATATTACCACGTCTCGATGCCGCCGCCAAACGATATATGTAAAAAGGGCGTCCCTTGCTTGGGACACCCTCGCCGCAGCGCGCCATGACCGCCGGCGCTATTCCGTTTTCCCGGCCAGCTGCCGTTCTGCCCGTTCAATCGCCAATCTTACCATGTTTCCTGCATCTTTTGCGCGGATGGCTCCCCATCCTTCACGCTGCACGACATCGTAAAAGCCTAGCTCTTTTGCCAGCTCTTCTTTCAAGCGTTGCGACATAACTCCGCGGCGTCGACCCAATGTCAGCAACCCCTTTCGATGTTCATTGGCGTCATGGCACGAAACGTTGTGCAACTCGCCGGCGCAATAAACCGGCTGGCTTCATCCGCTAAAGATGAAAGGCGACCGCGGCAGTTTTAGTATGAAATAACGGAGGCGGCTTTATGTCTGCCTATTATTGTCTAGCTTCGGCCGTTGCTTCATCTTGCCAAAACGACAACAAATGACTTGCACCTCTTTGGCGCTGCTTTCGCAAAACTAAGCACCGCCCGGCTCATGCCTCCCCGTAAGCCTTTTGGCGCGTTTTTCCGACAAGCAAGCACCCCCGCTTTTCTTCACGACAAAATAAAAAGCAGCAAACAACTTATGTCTACTGCCCCCCTGCTTGCTCATCGTCCCAAAACGTCAGCTTTACGGTTTCGGTCAACACGTCGGCATAACTGAATGATACGCGTTCAAACGAGTTCTCTTTTTGATCCAGTTCAATGACAAATACCGATGGGTAAGTCTCCGCCAAAATGCCACAACGCTCAATCATTTTTCTGCGTCCGCCGTTGGCCCGCAGCGTTAAACGTCTCCCGATATTAGAGTCCAGCGTTTTTTTAATATCGGATAAAGTTTTTGGCATTCGTCATTCACCTCACTGTTTGCAATTATAACAAAAACGGCATTCAAAGTCAAAAAATAATGATTATATCAGCATGTTTTTGTTTCTGTCAATGAATATTTTTCTACAATATCCTTCTTTTTATGTGCCTTATGGCACTTTTTTGTAAAAAATATGGCGAAAGACATAAAAAAACCGCCCGTCAACTGCGGCGGTTTTCCCCCCGTTCGTCCTCAATAAGGCGAAACGGCATTCCGGTGCGGAGCACGCCTTTCGTTTCCACCCCGCCCAATCCCTTTTCCCCAGTTAACGTGTTGCGCAGCACATCCCACACATCGACCGTCTCCGTGAACGGCGTGAAGCTGAGGCGCGAAACGATATAAACCGGATCAAGGGCATGGATGTTAACCCGCGCCGGTGAACTGGCGAAATTGGCTCCAGCGCGGATAAGCGACTCGAAATGCGATTGGCAGGCGCCGGCGAAAACGATTAGTTGGTCGAGGTGCGGCACTTTTTTGCGCGCTTCTTTCACCGTTTGGACGAAATGACGCGAGTGGCGATACGCTTTTAAATCGTGCACTTTCCCTTTCGATTTTGAATACGAATCATGGCCGGTGATGACTAAAATATCCGGGCGGAACTGTTCAATCAAATAACCCACTTTTTCCGGCATCTCGCTTTCCTCACAGTAAACGCCGTGCACCGGCACCCCAATCCGTTCATACAAATCTAAGCATTTGCGCAAATATAACGGGTCGCCGTCCAAATGAAGGACGCGCCCCGGAATTTGAAAAAAATCTTTCTCCACCCGGTATCCGCCGGTCGCCCGATACTCGACTTTTTGCTTGATCGTCTGGTAATCCTGGCGGAACAGCCGGTATGACTGTTCGATCAACTCGATTTCCCTCTTTTTCCGTTCTTGCCGCTCCCGCTCATCGATTACAACCAAATCGCTGCACGGGGCATCTGCGACAAGCCGCACATCTTCGCCATATAAAATCGCCTCTCGCTCGCCGTCTTTTTCTTTAATATCAATGACGCGGAACAATAAGTCACATTGATAAGACTTGCGGGCGACAATATCACCGATTTTGACGTCCATCACCGCTCACCCCATTGTAGAATCGTTGTCATCCATACGATATGCACATGCGGACAATAGGTGATAGACGCCCGTTTCCTTTCAGCTGCAACCTAAACGCGAAAAAGAGGCGCCAGCGCGTTGCCTAATGAGGCGAATTCAGCCATATTGAGCGTTTCCCCGCGCCGGCGCGGATCAATGCCTACAGCGGCGAGCGCCCGCTCAATTTGTTCCTTTTTCTCCTTTCCACCCGGCAGGTTGTGGATTAAATTATTGAACAGCGTTTTCCGTCGTTGGCCAAAGCTCGCCCGCACCACTTGGAAAAACACGTCCTCATCCTCGACAGCGACAGGAGGATGGGACCGTTTTGTCAGTCGGATGACAGCGGAATCGACGTTCGGCTGCGGCATAAACACCGTACGCGGCACCGTCATGACTACCTCCGCCTTCGTATAATACTGCACAGCAATCGTCAGCGAGCCGTAATCTTTCGTCCCCGGACTGGCGGCGAGGCGGTCGGCCACTTCTTTTTGCAGCATGACAACGATGCCGCGGATCGGCAGCCGCTCGGTGAGCAGCTTCATGATGATCGGTGTCGTCACATAATACGGCAAGTTGGCGACCACCATCCGATCACTCACCTCAGCGAGCTCTTCAGCAATCACCGCATGTAAATCAGCTTTCAATACGTCTTGGTGGATAATGCGCACATTGTCATAAGCCGATAACGTATCAGCCAAAATCGGCAGCAACCGGTTGTCGATTTCAAAGGCGACCACTTTTTTAGCCCGCCGTGCAAGCTGCTCAGTCAACGCCCCGATGCCAGGCCCGATTTCAATCGCTCCGGTGTCGAAAGAAACGTCGGCGGCGTCGACAATTTTCCGCAAAATATTTGCGTCAATTACAAAATTTTGCCCGAGGCTCTTTTTAAACGAAAAGCCGTACCGTTCCAAAATTTCTTTCGTCCTTCCTGGTGTGGCAATATCTTTATGCATCGCCTGTCTCCTCCTGCATCACTTGTGCCAGCGCGGCATAAAAGGTGTCTCGGGAAATACGGAACACTTTTAGCCGCTTATGAAACTGCCGTCCGTTTGCATAGCCGATTTTCAGTTCCGCTCCGAGGCGCAGCCGCCGCTGACGCGCCATCTCCCCACCGATCAGCCCGGCTTCGATCAACTCGGCAAACGTAATTTCTTCTTCCCAATCCGCCGTCTCTTCATACACGTTCGCAAGCGCTTGGCGAATGTCATCGGGAGAAGCGTGCTCAACCCCGACGCCTTTGCCGTTTTTCGCTTTTGCCGCCTCCCGCGTCAAAAACGCATGTTTGCATCCTGGTACTTGCTCGGCAATGGTCCGGCGGATTTTCTCCCCCGGGAAATCCGGATCGGTAAAAATAATGACGCCACGCCTTTCTTTTGCCAGTTTGATCCGCTCAATGACATCCGCCCCTACTGCGGCTCCATTTGTTTCGATTGTATCGGCATCAACGGCGCGCCGGATCGCCGCCGTATCGTCTTTTCCTTCTACGACAATGACTTCCTTAATTTTCATCGCACCATTGCAGAAACAGCGGAATAAGAGATTTTTCCTATTTCTGCAATGCCTCCTTTCCGGTAAAATAAAGAGTAGGATGAACCTTCAACGCTAATGGCTCCATTTCCTTTTTATTTTTCGATTCCGTTGAAACTTTTTTCCGCTTAAACCGTCTAATTAAACAGAAGTGGTAAAGTGCGCATTGTCCCGGCACAATGTCATTATAACGAAAAAGAGCAGAGGGAAAAAACCCTCCGCTCTGTCCTTCGATCGCATTTCTATGGCAACACCCGTATTTTTACGCGCTTTTTGCCCCAACGAAACGCATCCGACCGTTCCGGAAAAAATACATCAATTTTATATCCGCGAATGCTTGAACCGGTGTCCGCGGCAACAGCATATCCATATCCTTCCACATATACCTTCGACCCGAGGGGGATGATGGACGGGTCGACGGCAATCACTTTGGCGGAAGGGTTTTGGCGCAAATTGATGCCTGTGCTCGTTACGCCTGAACAGCCTCCGCAATAGGCCGTATAGGCGGTAGCGGTGACGTAAAATTCCTTCGCGGCGTGACCGGCGCCGCGCGAGGACGGTTGGTCGGATGATGCAACCGGGCGCACTGTTTTCGTGCCGATGACGACAATGCGCGCTTTACTTTCTTTAACCGTTTTTTCCGCAATCAATTTGCGTGCGACTTCTTTGCCGTTTTCCAACGTCACTTCATATGTTTTTTCGATTTTCCCTTTTTCTCCGGACTCAATGACGCGCCGTTCTCCTTTTGGCAGTGAATTATCCCGTTTTGTCACCACGGCAAAATCGACAGGCTCTTCCACTACATCGGTGACTTTTTTTACCCGAGTGATGTGAATGGTCATCTGTTTTTTGACCTTTTCTTGCAAGGAAGGCTCAATTCGATCCAGTTTACCTAGCTGAATCCCTTGCTGTTTCAAAAAGTCAGCGACCGTAGTCGAAGTTGTCCATGCCTGCTGCTGTTTGCCGCCAACATTGATGCGAACGGGGAACGCTTTTTCGACGCCGATGTCCATGCCCTTTTTAATTTTCGCCGAAAGCGTTGGCGTCACTTTGTCATGAGGTCCGACTGACACGTGTTGTAAACGAAGCAATTCCCCAACCGTATCGGCCGTCGTCCACACCTTTTTCGTTTTCCCGTTTACCGTCAATGTCACTTCTTTGCTTGCTTCCCAAATGATATGGAGATCATCGGTAATCGGTGTACTTAAAGACGGATAGACGTAATCTTCTTTGCGTGGCTGAATGCCTTGCTCTTCAAGCAACTCCTTGACGTTCTCCGCATGGGTGCGAATTTCTTGTTTTTCCCCGTTGACCGTCAGCGTCACATCGTCTTTCGCAATCTCATATCCGGCGACCCCTGTTGTCGCGGAGATGGCGAGAAATCCGCTTGCCGTAGCAGTCACGTTTTTCCTCCATAAGTCCAACCATTTCCTCCTGTTTGGCAACATCAAACAAAACGCCTCCTTCTCCTCCGAAATTCCCCTCTCCCTCTAACGTGTACGCACGAGCATACTCTATTATGCAGAAAATTCAGCGAAAAAGGAAGGAAGACTTGTCGACACGTGATCGGCCAATATCGGCTGAATTTGTAGAACTTTTTCGTTTTCCCCGTTCTTTCGACAAGTCTCCCGGTCATTCGACGCCTAATTTTAGCGGTCGATGGCGAACAATTTTTTGGCATTTTCCGTCGTTGTTTCCGCTACCTCGGCAAAAGAAACGTTTTTGATCTCCGCGATCGCCTGGGCAACATATTTGACATAGCTCGGCTCGTTCCGTTTTCCGCGGAAAGGGTGAGGCGTTAAATATGGGCAGTCGGTTTCAATCAATAAATGGCTGAGCGGGATTTCCTTCGCCACTTCCTTCGGCTTTTTGGCATTTTTAAACGTAACCGGTCCGCCAAGGGAAATGAGAAAATTCATTTCGATGCACTGTCTTGCCACTTCGACGCTGCCGCTGAAACAATGCATAATGCCGCCAACTTCGGCGGCGTTTTCTTCTTGTAAAATTTTTAAAATATCCGCCGTTGCCTCGCGGTTATGGATGATGATCGGCAGCTTCACTTTTTTTGCCAGCGCGATTTGCCGGCGGAATACGTCTTGCTGCACGTCTTTTGGTGACTTATCCCAATGGTAATCAAGCCCCATCTCGCCGAGCGCCACCACTTTCGGATGAGCGGCGAGCTGTTCAATCATCTGTAAGTCTTCATCGGTCATATCAATCGCATCGACCGGATGCCAACCGACCGCTGCGTAAATAAACGGATGCCGCTCGGCCAACTCAATCGCCCGGTCAATCGTCGGTCGGTCAAACCCGACAACCACGATGTGTGAAACTCCTTCAGCGCGGGCGCGCTCAATAACTTGATGTAAGTCTTCATCGTATTGGATCGCATTCAAATGCGCGTGCGTATCAAAAAGCATACAACTACCCTCTTTTCCACCTTGATGATAAGTGTAGCATAGAAATTGGTTACGTATGTCACAGATCGGTAACATTTCCATTACAAAATGGCGACAAGGAGGTGTCAAAGACGACACCCCCTCGTCTGTTGCATCATTTAATTTTTGTCCCGTTTGGCACGTGTTGATCCACGGTTGCCAGCGAAAAGTCCCCTCCGCTGCCGCCGGCCAAAATCATTCCTTCCGACCATTCACCGCGCAGCTTGGCCGGTTTTAAATTGGCGACGCAAATAACTTTTTTGCCGACGAGTTCCTCCGGCTTGTAAAACTCCGCGATGCCGGAAATCACTTGCCGTTTCTCGCCGCCAAGATCAAGCTGAAGCTTCAACAGCTTATCGGCATTTTTCATCCGTTCGGCATGCACAATTTCGGCAACGCGCAAGTCGACTTTGGCAAACTCATCAATGGAAATTCCGGCCGTCCCAGCCGTTTGTTTTTCCTCTTTGGCCGGTTCCGCCGCCGGCTTGCCGCCCTGCATATGCGCTTTAATATATTCGACTTCGGCTTCGATATCCAGCCGTGGGAAGAGCGGTTCCCCTTTTTGCACCTTTGTGCCCTCCGGAATGAGGCCGAAATCGTACAGGCTGTCCCACTCTTTCAGTGAACGGTCGGCAATGCCGAGCTGGGCGAAAATGCGCTCTGGCGTCCGCGTCAAAAACGGCTGCAGCAACACGGCCGTATGACGGAGCGACTCCGCTAAGTGGGTCATGACAGAAGCGAGCTCCTCCCGTCTGCTTTCCTCCTTGGCCAATACCCATGGCTGCGTTTCATCAATGTATTTGTTTGTCCGGCTGATGAGCTGCCAAATTGAAGCGAGGGCAACGGAGAACTCCATCTGTTCCATCGCTTCTTCGTACTGACGGACCGCCTCGCGTGCCGTCTGCGCCAACTCTTTATCAAACGGTGTTTTCGGGCCGCGGTACGGCGGAATCGCACCGTTAAAGTATTTCTCAATCATCGCTACCGTCCGGTGCAACAAATTGCCTAAATCGTTGGCCAAATCATAGTTGATGCGCTCAATAAACCCTTCCGGCGTAAATACCCCGTCAGAGCCAAACGGCACTTCCCGCAACAAATAATAGCGGAGTGCGTCTAAGCCGTATCGGTCGATGAGCGTCACCGGGTCCACGACATTGCCTTTCGATTTCGACATTTTCCCGTCTTTCATAAGCAGCCAGCCATGACCGAACACTTTTTTCGGCAGCGGCAGCCCGAGCGCCATGAGCATAATCGGCCAATAAATCGTATGGAAGCGGACAATTTCCTTGCCGACTAAATGGACATCAGCCGGCCAATATTTGCGGAACTTTTCGTCATTGTCCGTGTCGTAGCCAAGCGCTGTAATATAGTTAGCTAAAGCGTCGATCCACACATAAATGACATGCTTCGGGTCGCCCGGTACTTTAATGCCCCAGTCAAACGTCGTCCGCGACACAGCCAAGTCTTCGAGACCCGGTTTAATAAAGTTGTTGATCATTTCATTTTTCCGCGATTCCGGCTGAATGAAGTCCGGATTCTCCTCATAATATTGGAGCAGGCGGTCGACGTATTTGCTCATCCGGAAAAAGTACGACTGCTCTTTCACTTTTTCGACCGGACGGCCACAGTCCGGACAGTTGCCGTTGACAAGCTGCCGCTCGGTGTAAAACGACTCGCACGGCGTGCAATACCAACCTTCATACTCGCCTAAATAAATATCGCCTTGTTCGACAAGACGGGCGAAAATCTTTTCAACAACTTTTTTATGCCGCTCCTGTGTCGTACGGATAAAATCGTCGTATGAAATGTCCAGTTTTCTCCACAACTCTTGAATGCCGGCAACGATGTCATCGACATATTGCTGCGGTGTGACCCCTTTTTCCTCCGCCTTACGTTGAATTTTTTGTCCGTGCTCATCGGTTCCCGTCAAATACATGACATCGTAGCCGCGCAGCCGTTTATAGCGCGCCATGGCATCCCCCGCCACGGTCGTATAGGCATGGCCGATGTGCAGTTTGTCGCTTGGATAATAAATCGGCGTCGTCAAATAAAACGTCTTTTTCTCCATCAGTTAGGCCCTCCCTCGTACTGTTGAGCACAAAAGCCCCCGTCTGGCGACGGGAGCAGCGTTACTTCTATTTTACATAATTTTTTCATTCTACAAAAACATCTATTTCTCCTCGGTGAAAAAAATATACCTACATGGACAAAAAGACGGCCTTAGTTTTGGCATGCACTGCGAATTCATTATAGGAGGATAAGGTTTAAACGGTCAAAATGATTCATTTTTCCTTTTATTCATTGACAAGCTTTTTTGTGAAATAACAATATACATTTTTTTTAAATTTTACATATTAAAGGATTGACGCATAATGGAAACACTGATATGATTAGGGTGTAGGAAATTTGTCGAATATTGACGAATAAACGACAAAACTATTTCGGAGAGGAGAACAGACGATGAAATCGACAGGAATCGTACGTAAAGTCGATGAGTTGGGCCGCGTCGTCATCCCGATTGAGTTGCGCCGGACGTTAGATATTAACGAAAAAGATGCATTGGAAATTTACGTCGATGACGATCGCATCATTTTGAAAAAATATAAGCCGAATATGACGTGCGTCGTCACCGGCGAAGTGTCAGACGACAACTTTAAATTAGCGGGCGGCAAAATCATTTTAAGCCGTGAAGGCGCGGAAATTTTGCTCCAGGAAATCCGCCAGCACTTGCAAGAGGCAACGGATAATGAATAAAAAAAGAGTTTCTCTGGGTTCTCAGAGAAACTCTTTCTTTTCTTGCCGTTGATGATACTGTTGATAGACGTCGCGCTTCGACATGTTCCGATCACCGGCTGCCTGTTTCACCGCTTCTTTTACGGAAAGGCCATGTTCACGAACATAATAGTCGACATGTTCGACAATCGACAGCGGCTGCCACCATGCCCCCTCCTGTCCGGGTTCATTCCCGTCTCTTGTCCCTTCAACAACAATGCAAAACTCACCGCGCATGTCAGTCGTCTCCGCCCAAGCGACCGCCTCGCTTAAATCGCCGCGGATAAACTCCTCAAACCGTTTCGTCAACTCGCGACCAATGGCGATGCGCCGTTCGCCAAATACGTCATACATCATGGCCAACGTTTCTTTTAAACGGTGAGGCGCCTCATAAAAAATCAACGTTTCCTCCGCTGCTTTTAACGACAGCAGCTGCTCTCGTTTTTCTTTTTTCGCCCGGTCCAAAAAACCGACGAATAAAAAACGCTCCGTTGGCAGCCCGGAGGCGACGAGCGCCGTCACTGCCGCGTTGGCTCCGGGAAGCGGCACGACGCGGCACCGTTCGCCCAGTGCAGCAGCAACAAGCTCATAGCCAGGGTCGGAAATGCCGGGCATGCCGGCGTCGCTCACTAACGCCACCGTTTTCCCTTCTTTCAGCCATTCAACAATCTGCCGGCCGCTGGCGTACTTATTATGCTCATGATAGCTAACGAGCGGCGTATGAATGTCGAAATGCGACAACAGCTTTTTCGTCTGCCTTGTGTCTTCCGCAGCGATCACGTCCGCCTCCCGCAGGATCCGCACAGCCCGAAACGTCATATCGTCCAAATTGCCGATCGGCGTCGGCACGATGTACAGCGTTCCTTGTCCCGTTTGTTCGACAAAGCTTTTTTGTTGCCAAAGCATCCATCTTCCGCCCCTTTACGATGAAATGATGCCGTTTAAAATGCGCTTCGTTTCTTCGGTATATTCGTTATCCTCGCCATAAATGACAAGCGGGGACAACACTTTTAAGTCCGGGCTGGCATCTTTCATTCCTTCAATTAAAATCATGTTCGCCTCTTTTCCTGCTTTTGGATAAACGAATCGAAGCCGTTTCGGTTCAAGCCGGTATTGGCGCATAAGCATCACAATATCAAGCAGCCGGCCGGGTCGGTGAACGAACGCCGCTTTTCCGCCCTGCTTCAGCAATTGGCTGCTAACGCGAACGACATCCTCTAATGTACAATAAATTTCGTGACGGGCGATCGCCACGTGTTCATTTTTGCTTAACTCTTCTTTGCCGGCAGCCGGAAAATATGGAGGATTGCACGTAACGACGTCATACCGGCTATAGCCAATTCGCTGCGGCATCTCTTTAATATCGCCGTGTATAATCTTGATTTGTTCTTCAAGCCCGTTGTACTGCACGCTTCGCCTCGCCATGTCACAAAGCCGCTCCTGAATTTCAACGCCGATAATCGTTCCTTTTGTTCGCTGGCTCAGCAACAGTGGGATCACCCCGTTGCCCGTGCATAAATCGACGATTTGCCCTTTTTGAATCGGCAAATAGGCAAAATGGGCGAGCAACACCGCATCAAGGGAAAAGGAAAACACGGATGGGCTTTGAATGATGCGGAGCTCCTCATTGAACAAATAGTCAAGCCGTTCATCCCCGTACAATTCTACCATCACAAACGATCCTCCATTGAAAAAAATAACCTTTCCGGAGCGGAAAGGATTACACTATCTTTATTTTTTGTTTAAAAACGATAAACAAAACAAACAATCGCCCTCTGTGCGTACGCTTCCGTAGTGAACGTGGCAAATATGGAACCCTTCTTGGTAAAGGCGGGCTAAATTGTCATACCCTTCGCCAATGTCGATTAGTTTTTTGCCATGCTTCGTCTCTTTTCGTTTTTCCTCTTCCCATGCCTCGAGCAGCTGCTCAAGCCGCCGGCGCAGATGAGCGTTTTCAATTTGCAGCTGATGGTTTTCCTCTAACAGCTCGGATACGCGTTGCTTCAGCTGCACAAGCTCACGGTAAAAATGGCTCAAATGCTCTTCCATGTTTGCCACTGATTGAAACACTTCTTTTTTATCTACCTTTTCCACATGGCCCCACCTCAAATTAATCTGCGACACGAGTAGATAACGTTCCGTCCTTCATCAGCTCATCAAGTGTATATTCGACGACCCGGCCGTGCTCCGGTAATTCGATTTGCAACACCCGCTCTAAAATGTTCAAACCGACCACTTTGCCAAAACCATGAGGCGTCTCAACATACTCCCCTAAATCCGGAAGCTGCTCTTTCGCCGTTTCATACTCTTCACTCTCGTACTTCAAACAGCACATCAACCGTCCACATAACCCGGAAATTTTCGTCGGATTAAGCGATAAGTTTTGATCTTTCGCCATTTTGATCGACACCGGCTCAAAATCGCCGAGAAAGGTCGAACAACAAAGCATCCGGCCGCATGGCCCGATACCGCCTAGCATTTTCGCCTCATCGCGCACCCCGATTTGCCGCAGCTCAATGCGCGTGCGGAAAATCGAAGCCAAGTCTTTGACGAGCTCCCGGAAATCGACACGGCCATCAGCGGTGAAATAAAAGATGACTTTGTTGCGGTCAAACGTGTATTCCACATCAACGAGCTTCATTTCCAGCCCGTGCTCTTCCACTTTGCGCAAACAAATATCATACGCCTCGCGGGCCGCTTTTTTATTTTCTTCAACGACCCATTTATCTTTCTCATTCGCCACGCGGATTACTTTTTTCAGCGGCAGCACGATATCATTTTCATCGACTTGTTTATTGGCGATGACCACTTTTCCGTATTCGATGCCACGCGCCGTCTCGACAATGACAAACTCACCGGCGGGAATGACAAAGTCACCTGGATCAAAATAATAAATTTTTCCCGCCTTTTTAAAACGGACGCCAACTACAGTATACAACGGTTCTCCCTCCTTTACCGCTTTAGTTGAAGAGCCAGCTGCTCCATCAGCAGCGCCGTGCTCATATTTGTTGTATTTAAACGCGCTTTCGCCTGCAAAATCGCGTCCATGCTGTCTAAAATTCGCCGTTGCGGACAAGAAAGCGCCCAACGTTGCAAGCGGTCAAGCTCATCCTGGTATAATGCGCTATCCATCCGCCCGGCTTGAATATGCAACAAATCGCGGTATATATATAAAAGCAAATCAAGGCCAAGGTCAAGCTGGTATTTTTCCGGAAAATGCGGAAACAAACGGTCGTGGATGAAAAACAGCAGCTGCAACGCCGGCTTGCCAAGCATCTCATATAATTGTAGCACTAATGTTCGCGCCTCAGCAAACCAACGGTCTTGGCTGAGCGCCAACGCCTCGTCGTAGCTGTTCGTCAAGTGAGCGGCGAGCAGCGCCAGCGCCGGCGGCACGCGCTCCTCAACGAGCTGACCGGCGAGTTCTGTTGGCGGCAGCGGCCGGAAGGAAAACACTTGACAGCGGGAAACAACAGTTCTTAACAGGCGATGATATTGCTCGGTCAACAACACCGCCACCGTTCCCGGGTACGGTTCCTCCAAAAATTTCAAAAGGCTGTTGGCCGCGCTTGTCGTCATTTGATCGGCATGTTCGACAATATACATTTTTTTATCCGACTCGACCGCTGTTTTGGTAAACTCTTGCTGCAGCCATTCGATTTGTTCTTTCTTAATCGATCCGCCATCCGGGCTGATCAACCGAACGTCCGGATGGTTGCCGGAATCGATGCGCCGGCAGTTGCGGCATTCCAAACACGGGGCAATTCCTGACGGGGACAAGCAAAACAAGCTTTTGGCCAACAACAAGCTGGCCGCTTTTTTCCCTGTCCCCCGCTGCCCTTCAAACAAGTACGCATGGGAAATCCGTCCTTTTTCAAGGCCGCTTTGCAGCATTTTCGCCACCACCGGTTGGCGCTTTGCCAGCTGTTCCCATCGCATCGCCATCACTCTTTCTCATTTCTTACTTTCTATTCTATCATGTCCAACGTGAATCATCACGGCCGGATTCATGGAAATCGCACTTTGATCTTCCTTTGAGGCGGGAAAGCACCACCGCCGCCGTCTCGGCAAACACGACATCGAGCGGCCGGCCCGCATCGATGACAATGATCCGGTCAGCAAACCGCTTTGCCAACTCCCGGTATCCTTCTCTTACTTTGTCATGGAAAGACAATGATTCAAGATCAAGCCGGTTCACTTCCCGTTCCCGATTTTTCCGAATCCGTTCGAGTCCGGTTTGTGGATCAATATCAAAATAAACCGTCAGCGACGGCATATACCCGTCAATGGCAAATTCGTTAATTTTCCATACGTCTTCGATACCAAGCCCGCGGGCAAACCCTTGGTAGGCGAGCGAGCTGTCCACAAACCGGTCGCATAGCACAATGCGTCCAGCCTCGAGCGCCGGGACAATTTTTTCAAGCAAATGTTGCCGCCTCGCTGCCGCATACAAAAGCGCTTCCGTTCGCCCGTCCATTTCCGTATACTCCCGGTTTAAAATGAGCGCGCGGATCGCCTCCGCAATGCGCACTCCACCAGGTTCCCTCGTTACCATTACATCAAAGCTCCGCTCGCGCAAAAACGACTCGAGCTTGCCGATCATGGTCGTTTTCCCGGCCCCTTCCGGCCCTTCAAATGAAACAAAGTACCCGTTCATCACCCGCAGCATCCTTTCCATCATCCAAGTTCGTATACGACAATCAACCCATCCCCGAGCTGACTTCCGCCCTGCATATGCACCTGATGGCGGAGAAGCTGGCGAATGTGTTCAATATGGCCGCGGTCGATCCGTTCCCCGATCCATATGAGCGGCACTCCAGGCGGATATGGGATGACGGTTTCCGCCGCCACGCACCCTTCCGCTTCATCTAAAGCGACCGCTTTCTTCCGTACATCGCGCAACTCATCATACGGAACTAACACCGACAGCGGCGGACGCAAAAACGGGAAAGAACCAAACAGAGGCATCTCGCCAGCCGGCACCCCCCGCCATGCCCGTCTGATTTTCTCCACCGCCTCCATCAGCTTTCCAGTCGCAGCGAGCGGACAGACGAGCAGAACGTTCAATGGATCAGCTAATTCCGTAAACACCCCTTCGTGCTCGAGTCGCCGCTGCAGCTCATATCCTGTCAGCGGACTGCGCGTTTGCACGGTCACCTTTAACGGGTCGGTTTGCACGTCAGGCTGCCGGGAAGAAACGACCGCCACCCCATCCATATGGGCCAATGCCATCTTAAACTCCTCGATTTGCGCTACAATCGCCGCCACACGATCCTTTGTGAGCTGGGCGACATAATGGCGTGCCAAATCGAGTGACGCCATAATCGGGTAAGATGGGCTGCTCGATTGAAACAGCTGTAAAAAATATTTCAACCGCTCTACATCGATACGCCCACTGTTCACATGCAAAAACGCTCCCATCGTCATCGCCGGCAATGTTTTATGCGCCGACTGCACAACAATATCGGCACCGCAGGCAAGCGCCGGTTTCGGAAACGGGGGGCCGGCGACAAAATGGGCGCCATGTGCCTCATCGACCAATACGGGAATCCCATAGCGATGGGCTAGACGGACAATTTCCGTCAAATCAATAGACATCCCATAATAGTTTGGATTCGTTAATACAATGGCGGCAGCATCGCGATGAAGAGCAACTGCCTCTTTGACAGTCTCTATGCAAACGTGCGAAGCAACACGCACATCGCCATCAAATTCAGGGGAAAGAAGAACAGGGGTTGCTCCCATTAACTGTAGTGCATGCATCACGGATTTGTGACAGTTGCGCTGCACAATGATTTTCCGCTTTTTTTCATCACAAACGGCGGCGATCATCGCCAAATTCCCTGCCGTCGAACCGTTCACAAGGAAAAACGTCTCCCTAACGCCATATAGATCCGCTGCCAACGCCTGCGCCTCAGCAATTACCGACTCAGGATGATGCAAGTCATCCAATCCGGAAATTTCCGTCGCATCCAACGCCAACAACGGTGTAAACATCTCTCTCCCCCGTTCGGAAAACAAAGCACCGTATTTATGTCCCGGCACGTGAAACGAAACCGGGCAGCGCGTCCAATGGCGCATGAGAGCATCATATAAAGGAGTTTTCGTTTGATCCATCATCATCCTCTTTCCTTGCTGCTTTGCCGCCTGCAGCGAAAGGCGCAACAGGCATCAGCATAAACGCCGAAATCGTTCAGTATGTACGAGAAATAACAAAATAATAGTAACACGAACTGCCCTGAAAGAAAACGCGCATACGGCATCCGCGGCTTTTGCTCACAAACAGAACCAACTGCCTGTTGGAAGCAAGAAGGGGACTGACGAGGAAAGACACCGATCCATCCCCCACCTACGCCCATGCGTGGAAGTGGGGGGTTCTCGGTGCAAGATGATAAAAATAGGCCTGACATAAGCCTTTACGAATAAATTTTACATGTGACCATTTTCCGAAGCTGCTGCACATAAAACGCGTAATTCGGATCGTCTGTATTTGTGTGCACGATCGCTTGGTGACAATCCAAGCAAAGAAAATGACCAAAAAGAAACATTCCTTCCTGTTTTTGTTGTTCGCAAACAATGCACACTTTTTCACGTTTATTTCGGCCAATCACCGGTGCCCCCACGCTCTCCACCTCCCATCCTCTATGTTTCCCACATTGATAACATTCTATACTAGTAGATGGAAAGATGGAGCACTTTCCCCGCTTCTTAACGTGCGCAGAGCGTTCACGAGAACAGCCGATTGAAGAAGTAGTAAAAACCGTCTTTGGTATTCCAAATAAAAACGAAAGCAGCTAATTATGCGTCAAGCACAATTAGCTGCTTTTGTTTTGCCTAGCAGCGACCTACTCTTGCAGGGGCGCTGGCCCCAACTACCATCGGCGCTGGAGGGCTTAACTTCCGTGTTCGGGATGGGAACGGGTGTTTCCCCTCCGCTATCACCACTAGGCCATATGAGGTTGTCAGGAATTCGTTCCCTGAAAACTAGATAACCGTTGTCGGAAGAAGCGGCGCTTGCGCTTTTCGATTGTCCAGCTCCGGCTCGCCGCCGCTCGGGGTCAAATAACCTTCGCCTTCGGGATCGCAAATCCCTGCAGGCGAAGAACATTTGCCCATCGCGGCGACCCGCTCGCCTGCGCTTTTCACTGTCTAGTTCCGGCCGCCATCGGCTCGCGACGCTTCGGTCCTGCTGCGGCGGCGACAGCCTCCTCGCAGGCCCTCCAGCGCGTTTCGCCGATAAGCGGGCGGCCTCCACTTTTCTTGGTTAAGCCCTCGATCGATTAGTATCCGTCAGCTGCACGTGTCGCCACGCTTCCACCTCGGACCTATCGACCTCGTCATCTTCGAGGGATCTTACTCGCTTCACGCGATGGGAAATCTCATCTTGAGGGGGGCTTCACGCTTAGATGCTTTCAGCGCTTATCCCGTCCGCACATAGCTACCCAGCGGTGCCCCTGGCGGGACAACTGGTACACCAGCGGTGCGTCCATCCCGGTCCTCTCGTACTAAGGACAGCTCCTCGCAAATTTCCTACGCCCACGACGGATAGGGACCGAACTGTCTCACGACGTTCTGAACCCAGCTCGCGTACCGCTTTAATGGGCGAACAGCCCAACCCTTGGGACCGACTACAGCCCCAGGATGCGATGAGCCGACATCGAGGTGCCAAACCTCCCCGTCGATGTGGACTCTTGGGGGAGATCAGCCTGTTATCCCCGGGGTAGCTTTTATCCGTTGAGCGATGGCCCTTCCATGCGGAACCACCGGATCACTAAGCCCGACTTTCGTCCCTGCTCGACCTGTCCGTCTCGCAGTCAAGCTCCCTTGTGCCTTTGCACTCTCCGAATGATTTCCAACCATTCTGAGGGAACCTTTGGGCGCCTCCGTTACCTTTTGGGAGGCGACCGCCCCAGTCAAACTGCCCACCTGACACTGTCTCCCACCCCGATAAGGGGTGCGGGTTAGAATTTCAATACCGCCAGGGTGGTATCCCACCGCCGCCTCCACCGAAGCTGGCGCTCCGGCTTCTCTGGCTCCCACCTATCCTGTACAAGCGATACCAAAATTCCATATCAGGCTGCAGTAAAGCTCCACGGGGTCTTTCCGTCCTGTCGCGGGTAACCTGCATCTTCACAGGTAATATAATTTCACCGGGTCTCTCGTTGAGACAGTGCCCAAGTCGTTACACCTTTCGTGCGGGTCGGAACTTACCCGACAAGGAATTTCGCTACCTTAGGACCGTTATAGTTACGGCCGCCGTTTACTGGGGCTTCGGTTCGCACCTTCGCTTGCGCTAAGCGCTCCCCTTAACCTTCCAGCACCGGGCAGGTGTCAGCCCCTATACGTCGCCTTTCGGCTTCGCAGAGACCTGTGTTTTTGATAAACAGTCGCTTGGGCCTTTTCACTGCGGCTCGTTCGGGCTCGTCACCCAAACGAGCACCCCTTCTCCCGAAGTTACGGGGTCATTTTGCCGAGTTCCTTAACGAGAGTTCTCCCGCGCGCCTTAGGATTCTCTCCTCGCCTACCTGTGTCGGTTTGCGGTACGGGCACCTCTTCCCTCGCTAGAGGCTTTTCTTGGCAGTGTGAAATCGGGGACTTCCGGATAACTCCGTCGCCGTCACCGCTTGGCCTTTTTGATCCGCGGATTTGCCTACGGATCAGCCTTGCGGCTTGGACAGGCTCTTCCAACCGCCTGCTCGCCCTATCCTCCTGCGTCCCCCCATTGCTCAAACGGGAAGGAGGTGGTACAGGAATCTCCACCTGTTGTCCATCACCTACGCCTTTCGGCCTCGGCTTAGGTCCCGACTAACCCTGAGCGGACGAACCTTCCTCAGGAACCCTTAGGCTTTCGGCGCAGAGGATTCTCACCTCTGTTTTCGCTACTCATACCGGCATTCTCACTTCTAAGCGCTCCACCAGTCCTTCCGGTCTGGCTTCTGTGCCCTTAGAACGCTCCCCTACCGATGACCAACGGTCATCCCGCAGCTTCGGCGGCACGTTTAGCCCCGGTACATTTTCGGCGCAGAGTCACTCGACCAGTGAGCTATTACGCACTCTTTAAATGGTGGCTGCTTCTAAGCCAACATCCTGGTTGTCTGGGCAACTCCACATCCTTTTCCACTGAACGTGCACTTCGGGGCCTTAGCTGGCGATCTGGGCTGTTTCCCTCTTGACCACGGATCTTATCACTCGCAGTCTGACTCCCAAGGATAAGTCATTGGCATTCGGAGTTTGACTGGGTTCGGTAACCCGATGAGGGCCCCTAGCCCAATCAGTGCTCTACCTCCAAGACTCTCACCTTGAGGCTAGCCCTAAAGCTATTTCGGGGAGAACCAGCTATCTCCAAGTTCGATTGGCATTTCACCCCTACCCACACCTCATCCCCGCACTTTTCAACGTGCGTGGGTTCGGGCCTCCAGCCGGTGTTACCCGGCCTTCACCCTGGACATGGGTAGATCACCTGGTTTCGGGTCGACGACGACGTACTCATACGCCCTGTTCAAACTCGCTTTCGCTGCGGCTCCGCCTGTTCGGCTTAACCTCGCACGCCATCGTCACTCGCCGGTTCATTCTACAAAAGGCACGCCATCACCCTTTAACGGGCTCTGACTACTTGTAGGCACACGGTTTCAGGTTCTCTTTCACTCCCCTTCCGGGGTGCTTTTCACCTTTCCCTCACGGTACTGGTGCACTATCGGTCACTAGGGAGTATTTAGCCTTGGGAGATGGTCCTCCCTGCTTCCGACGGGATTTCCCGTGTCCCGCCGTACTCAGGAGCCGCCCGGGAGGGAACGAAGTTTCGACTACAGGGCTGTCACCTTCTCTGGCCGGCCGTTCCAGACCGGTTCGTCTACCCCGTTCCTTTCTCACTCCCATCTGGGCGGTCCTACAACCCCAAGAGGCACGCCTCTTGGTTTGGGCTGTTCCCGTTTCGCTCGCCGCTACTCAGGGAATCGCGTTTGCTTTCTTCTCCTCCGGGTACTAAGATGTTTCAGTTCCCCGGGTGTGCCCTCCATGCCCTATGGATTCAGGCATGGATCCTGCCCCATTACGGGCAGGGGGTTCCCCCATTCGGACATCTCCGGATCGACGCTTGCTTACAGCTCCCCGGAGCGTTTCGGCGTTTGCCCCGTCCTTCATCGGCTCCTAGTGCCAAGGCATCCACCGTGCGCCCTTTCTAGCTTAACCTACAGCGCTTCTCGGCTTCTTCCTACACTGTGTCTAGCGTCGGCGCCTGGCTCTCTTCTGCCAAATAACCTTCCCCCTCGGGGTGCAAGCACCCCTACGGGTGAAGAACATTTGGCTTCAAGAGCCGATCTCGGCGCCTCCGCTTTTCCGGTTATCTAGTTTTCAAGGAACGAAAGGTTGTTTTGAAATGGTGGAGCCTATCGGGATCGAACCGATGACCTCCTGCGTGCAAAGCAGGCGCTCTCCCAGCTGAGCTAAGGCCCCACAAGGCAGAATGGGCCTAAGTGGACTTGAACCACCGACCTCACGCTTATCAGGCGTGCGCTCTGACCAGCTGAGCTATAGGCCCATGGAGGGAAAGTTCCCTCAAAACTAAACAAAACGACAAGCGTCATTATAATCAAACCGAAAGGTTTTGTCAATATGTCCTTAGAAAGGAGGTGATCCAGCCGCACCTTCCGGTACGGCTACCTTGTTACGACTTCACCCCAATCACTTGCCCCACCTTCGGCGGCTGGCTCCCTTGCGGGTTACCTCACCGACTTCGGGTGTTGCAAGCTCTCGTGGTGTGACGGGCGGTGTGTACAAGGCCCGGGAACGTATTCACCGCGGCATGCTGATCCGCGATTACTAGCGATTCCGGCTTCATGCAGGCGAGTTGCAGCCTGCAATCCGAACTGAGAGCGGCTTTTTGGGATTCGCTCCCCCTCGCGGGTTCGCAGCCCTTTGTACCGCCCATTGTAGCACGTGTGTAGCCCAGGTCATAAGGGGCATGATGATTTGACGTCATCCCCACCTTCCTCCGACTTTTAGCCGGCAGTCCCTCTAGAGTGCCCACCTGAATGCTGGCAACTAGAGGCAAGGGTTGCGCTCGTTGCGGGACTTAACCCAACATCTCACGACACGAGCTGACGACAACCATGCACCACCTGTCACCCTGTCCCCCCCCGAAGGGGGAACGCCCAATCTCTTGGGTTGTCAGGGGATGTCAAGACCTGGTAAGGTTCTTCGCGTTGCTTCGAATTAAACCACATGCTCCACCGCTTGTGCGGGCCCCCGTCAATTCCTTTGAGTTTCAGCCTTGCGGCCGTACTCCCCAGGCGGAGTGCTTATCGCGTTAGCTGCAGCACTAAAGGGTGTGACCCCTCTAACACTTAGCACTCATCGTTTACGGCGTGGACTACCAGGGTATCTAATCCTGTTTGCTCCCCACGCTTTCGCGCCTCAGCGTCAGTTACAGGCCAGAGAGCCGCCTTCGCCACTGGTGTTCCTCCACATCTCTACGCATTTCACCGCTACACGTGGAATTCCGCTCTCCTCTCCTGCACTCAAGTCCCCCAGTTTCCAATGACCCTCCACGGTTGAGCCGTGGGCTTTCACATCAGACTTAAGGAACCGCCTGCGCGCGCTTTACGCCCAATAATTCCGGACAACGCTCGCCCCCTACGTATTACCGCGGCTGCTGGCACGTAGTTAGCCGGGGCTTTCTCGTGAGGTACCGTCACCGCGCCGCCTTGTTCAAACGGCGCTCCTTCGTCCCTCACAACAGAGCTTTACGACCCGAAGGCCTTCTTCGCTCACGCGGCGTCGCTCCGTCAGACTTTCGTCCATTGCGGAAGATTCCCTACTGCTGCCTCCCGTAGGAGTCTGGGCCGTGTCTCAGTCCCAGTGTGGCCGGTCACCCTCTCAGGCCGGCTACGCATCGTCGCCTTGGTGAGCCGTTACCTCACCAACTAGCTAATGCGCCGCGGGCCCATCCGCAAGTGACAGCCAAAGGCCGCCTTTCAACCGAAGATCATGCGGTCTTCGGTGTTATCCGGTATTAGCTCCGGTTTCCCGGAGTTATCCCGGTCTTGCGGGCAGGTTGCCCACGTGTTACTCACCCGTCCGCCGCTGACCGAATCAAGGCAAGCCCTGATCCGGTCCGCTCGACTTGCATGTATTAGGCACGCCGCCAGCGTTCGTCCTGAGCCAGGATCAAACTCTCCAAAAGAAAGTTGATTGGCTAATCCAGCTTCGGCCCGCCGCCCGGGGTCAAACAACCTTCGCCTTCGGAATGTAAACATCCCTGCAGGCGAAAAGCATTTGCCCATCGCGATCACCAGGATGGCGATATTTCACCGCCATCCGCAGGATGTGGGTTGCTTTTAGGCGGAATATCGGACCTCAGCCTTTCTTCATGACGCTTGCGTTTTGTTTAGTTTTCAAGGAGCTTTTGAATTGATGTTGAACACTTTTATTATTATACTTATCATTCACTTTGCTGTCAATACGTTTTTTCTTCGCCGTTAATATGTTTTTTGCTAATGTCAACTAACGACGTTTATTAATATACTTGATATGTATATAAAAGTCAATAGTTTTTTATCAAAAAAAATGAAAAGGCAAGTTAGCTAGACAACGCCTTTCCATTCGGAACTACGATAGAATATACTGGTCAATCACAAGTAATGCCGCGGCCCCCGGGAGGCCAAGAAATCCACAAACGAGCGAGGTGATCAAGTTAATCGGAATATGAATGTTAAAATGTCCGCCGATGGCGTTGAGGACAAACAGTGCCAACGCGCCGACAATGAGGCGGATGGCAACATAGCCGATAAAGCGAAGCGCCTTAAGGCGAGCGCCAACAATCAAAAGGACGGCGATGAGCGCTAATAGCACCGTAATGACGATTTTCGGTTCCAACGTTTGAACCCCCTTTTTTGTACGCTTGTACTACAAACGTATGAAACTCGGGGGAAAAAAGAACAAAAAAATAAGGAAGTTAACGCACTTCCCTCAGCGTAATGCGACGGTGCTTCGCTTCGCGGAGGAGAAAAAAATATTTCACCTCCGCAAGTTGCAGCGCACTCAGCACCTCTAACGATGGGTCAACACTTTTTTCGATAAGCTGTTTTTGTTCGAGCCATTCAGTTCTTGCCTTTTGCAGCTCAGCAATTAGTTTTTCATCAAATTGTCTTTTTAGTTTCCCCTTCCACCGCCATAACAAACCGATCCCCACCTTCTTTCTCTCTACAGCTCGCGGCGCCCTTCCAACGCTTTTGATAACGTCACTTCATCCGCATACTCCAAATCGCCGCCGACCGGCAAGCCATGGGCGATGCGGGTGACTTTGATCCCTGTCGGTTTCAACAGGCGCGATAAATACATGGCTGTCGCCTCCCCTTCAATGTTTGGGTCGGTCGCTAAAATCACTTCTTGGATCGTTTCGTCCCGCAGTCTCGCCAGCAGCTCGGCGATTTTAATGTCTTCCGGACCGATGCCCTCCATCGGGGAGATGGCCCCGTGTAGCACATGGTATAGGCCGTTATATTCTTTCATCTTCTCCATAGCGATCACATCTTTCGGGTCCTGGACGACACAAATCATCGTCCGATCGCGCCGTTCATCCTTACAAATGTAGCAAGGATCTGTATCTGTAATATGCCCGCAAATCGTGCAATAATGAATATGGCGCTTCACATCAACAAGCGCTTTGGCAAACTCGAGCACGGTATCTTCTTTCATCGCCAGCACATGGAACGCGAGGCGGGCGGCCGTTTTTGGACCGATTCCGGGCAATTTCATAAAACTGTCAATCAGTTTGGATAACGGTTCTGGATAATGCATAGTTTCCCCCTAGAACAGCCCTGGAATGTTGAGCCCTTTCGTAAACTGCCCCATCATGTCGTTGGCCAGTTCATCCGCTTTTTTGAGCGCATCGTTTGTCGCCGCCAAAACTAAATCTTGGAGCATTTCAATATCGTCTGGGTCTACGACTTCTTCCTTGATTTTTACCTCTAAAATTTGTTTATGGCCATTGGCGATGACCGTCACCATACCGCCCCCAGCCGTGCCTTCCACCGTTTTTTCCACCAACTCTTCCTGTGCCTTTTGCATTTCTTTTTGCATCTTTTGCATTTGCTTTAACATTTTTTGCATATTTCCCATTCCGCCACGCATCATCTTGGCATCCTCCTTCAATCGTTTATTCTTTAATTTCGATCAATTCCTCGCCAAACAGCCGTTTCGCCTCAGCGATCAACGGTTCCTCTTCGCTCTTTTCTGTCTTGGCTTCCTTGTTGCGGATAAACTCTTCCCTTATTTTTCCCCATTCTTCTTCCGGAATGGCGATCATGTCAAACCGTCGGTTCGTCAGTTCAAACAAAATTGCTTCGACGTTTTCCTTCACTGAACTCGCCGGATCTGTCGCCATCTTGCAGTGAATTTCATACTTAAACTTTAACACAAATGCCGAGGCACTCGCGGCGACCGGCTCGCTCTCTTGAAGCAAGGCGGCGTGCGACACTTTATGTTGCCGCTTCAACGTGTCAAGCACGTCGGCCCAGCGGCCTTTCACCAAGGCTAAGTCTTCGTGCGTTGCCTGCTTCAACAGTTCGTGGATGCGGCCGACTGGCGCTTTATATCCCCCGATTTTCACTGCTTTTGCTGGTTTTTTCGCCGAGGCAGCGGACGATAAAGGAGCGGACGATTGTTCCTTCAGACGGCGCAGTTCGGCTTCCAACGTCTCAATCCGCTTCACTAACGGTTCTAGCTCAGAAGCGGACAGCGACGAGACGGCCGGCTGATGGCAAAGTTTCACGAGCGCCACTTCCAAAAGGAGGCGTGGATGGTTCGTCCACTTCATCTCTTGCTGGCTTTTGTTCAGCAGCTCAATCGCTCCGTATAAGTCAGAAAGAGGAATCGTTTCTGAAAGAGCGGTAAACGTCTCGTCAACGACTGCAATTTGAATGGCTCCTTCCACATGGGGGGCCGTTTTGTATAGCAGCAAGTCGCGGTAATACAGAATCAAGTCTTCCACCAAACGGTTTGGATCTTTCCCCTGCGCCATCATCGCTTCGAACTGCTGAAGAACCGCCGCGGTATCTTTGCGGTGAATGGCTTCGATGAAATTGGCTAATGCAGCAAATGATGCCGCCCCAGTCATCGCCAACACATCATCGAACTGAAGTTGGCCATCACTGAACGAAATCGCCTGATCAAGCAAGCTGAGCGCGTCCCGCATGCCCCCGTCAGCGGCACGGGCAATGGCTGATAGCGCTTCAGCGGATGCTTCCACGCCTTGGGCGTTCGCTACGTATTTCAACCGTGAAACGATCGCCGATAGCGGAATGCGGCGAAAATCGAATCGCTGACAGCGGGAAATAATCGTTGCCGGAATTTTATGCGGCTCGGTCGTCGCCAAAATAAAAATGACGTGTTTCGGCGGTTCCTCTAGCGTTTTTAGCAGCGCGTTAAAGGCGCCGATCGACAGCATGTGCACTTCGTCGATAATATACACTTTATAACGAACCGAAGTCGGTGCAAACTTTACTTTTTCTCGTATGTCACGGATTTCGTCGACGCGGTTGTTGGAAGCGGCGTCAATTTCCAGTACATCGGGAACCGTTCCGTTCGTAATGCCGAGGCAAGCAGGGCATTCATTGCACGGTTCAGCTGCCGGAGCATGTTCGCAATTGACCGCTTTGGCGAAGATTTTCGCCGCACTCGTTTTTCCTGTCCCGCGTGGGCCGGAAAATAAGTAGGCGTGCGATATTTTATGTTGAAGCAGGGCGCTTTGCAATGTTTTCGTTACGTGCTCTTGGCCGACCATGTCGGCAAAACGCTGCGGCCGAAAAACACGGTATAACGCTTGGTATGCCACGGAAAACGGCCCTCCTCTTCCTCTCATCCTATTTATTATATAACTTCTCGTTTCAATTTAAAATAACAAAAAACCCACTCATGACCGAGTGGGTTTTGTGAAACTTATGTAAGGCCGTGCACCTTCTGTCGATTAGCTGCCCCGAGCGTTGCTCAAGCAGTTAGCTCAGCCCAGGCACCCCCGCGGCACATGGGAGCATCCGCTTACTGCTGCTTCCTTCCGGACCTGACAGGGTTCACGGAATCCCATTGCGCGGGACCCAGACGTCAACACCACTTACTTGAGACAGGCCTCACAACAGACTAACCTCGAGAAGGGATTCAGCCTCGCTAGAGCGGATTGCGAGTACAGGGCACCGCTACCTCCCCGCTTAGCACGGCACTATCAGTATAGCGTGTTTATAGGGAAAATGCAATGTACATAAGCCGAATTTTAGTTGGAACTTCCACCAACATTTTTCTTTTGTTCACGCAATCGGCGAAAAAAGTCACTTAGCAGCGCCCCGCACTCCGCCGCCAACACGCCGCTTGTGACCTCTGCCTGATGGTTGAACCGGTTTTCTTGCAATAAGTTCATTAATGTCCCGGCGCATCCCCCTTTTGGGTCACTGGCGCCAAACACGACCCGCTCAATGCGGGAAAGGACGATGGCCCCCGCGCACATGGCGCACGGCTCAAGCGTCACATACAACGTTGCCCGTTCGAGCCGCCATGAACCGGTTGCCTGACACGCTTCATCAATCGCTAAAATTTCCGCATGGGCGATCGCGCGCTGCTTCGTTTCTCGCAAATTATGGGCGCGGGCGATGATACGGCCGTCTTGAACGATGACGGCGCCAATGGGCACTTCGCCGATCCGTTCGGCTTTTTTTGCTTCCTCAATCGCCAACTTCATGTAATACTCATCGTTGTTCATCATATACCCCTTTGTGCAAACGGTCATTTCTCTTCTCTTTCCATCATAAAATATGGAGAATAAAGACGCAACTAGGAGGTCAAGTATGCAAATCCATGTCATACAGAGCGGACAAACGTTGAGCGGGATCGCTGAGGCATACGGAACGACCGTCGAGGAAATTGTCCGGGCCAACAAGCTGCCAAATCCTGACGAACTTGTGGTCGGCCAGACGCTCGTGATCCCGATCGTCGGCCGTTTTTATTGGGTGCAGCGCGGCGACAGTCTATGGTCGATTGCACGCCGGTTTTCCATTCCGATGCAGCGGCTCGCGGAAGTGAATCGCCTCTCCTTAAACGCCCCGCTGCAGATTGGCCAGCGGCTTTACATCCCACCCGGTGCCAAGCGGAGGGCAGAGTTTAACGCTTATATCGAACCCCGCGGAACGACCGTCAGCCCGGCACTGGAAGCGAGCGCCCGTGAGGCCGCTCCGTATTTGACCTATTTAAGTCCCTTTTATTTCGCCATCCGGCGCGACGCGACACTGCAAGGACCGCCGCTTGACGACTTTCCCGCCATCGCCCGCGCCAACCGCGTCACGCTTGTCATGGTTGTCGCCAACATTGAAAACGGGCAGTTCAGCGACGAGCTCGGCGCGCTCATTTTAACGAATGAGACACTGCAAAACCGCCTGCTCGACAACATTGTCGCGACCGCCAGACGATACGGTTTTCGCGATATTCATTTCGATTTTGAATATTTGCGCCCTGAAGACCGCGAGGCATACAACGCCTTTTTGCGCAAGGCGAAACGGCGGTTTGAGCGGGAAGGATGGATGATGTCGACTGCCCTGGCGCCGAAAACGAGTGCGACCCAACGCGGACGCTGGTACGAGGCGCACGATTACCGCGCCCATGGACAAATTGCCGATTTTGTCGTCATTATGACGTACGAATGGGGCTACAGCGGCGGACCACCGATGCCCGTTTCACCGATCGGGCCGGTCCGCCGCGTTCTTGAGTACGCCATTTCGGAAATGCCGGCGGGGAAAATTTTGATGGGGCAAAACTTGTATGGCTATGACTGGACATTGCCGTATGTGCCCGGGGGACCTTACGCCCGAGCCATCAGCCCGCAACAAGCCATCGCCCTCGCCGCAAGATATAACGTTGCCATCGAATACGATGCCGAGGCACAGGCGCCATATTTCCGCTACCGCGATGAGAACGGCCGCGAACATGAAGTATGGTTTGAAGACGCCCGCTCCATCCAAGCGAAATTTAATTTAGTTAAGGAACTTGGTTTGCGAGGAGTGAGTTACTGGAAGCTCGGACTTGAATTTCCACAAAATTGGCTGCTCCTTTCCGACCAGTTTACAGTCGTAAAAAGATAAGAACGCCCACATTAAAAAGATAAAAAAACCCGCCGATCGAAGGCGGGTTTTTTTATGGCTGGAAACGGCACCTTTGGTCAGCCGTTTCGGCTGGCAATCTCCTCTTATGCGCGTCAGTATTGTTCTTTATCGGCGTGGCTGAGAACAAGAAAGCGGCGTCCGCCGTCCCTTTATCCTCATTGCCAACGTCATTCAATATAACACGGTTGCCGGGAAAAGTCAACCAACGATTTTAACGGATGACGTCCCGGTTGCCCATGTATGGGCGGAGCGCCTCTGGGATCACGACCGATCCGTCTTCTTGTTGGTAGTTTTCCAAAATGGCGGCAACAGTGCGTCCAATGGCCAATCCCGAGCCATTTAGCGTATGCACATATTCTGGTTTTGCTTTCGGCTCGCGGCGGAAGCGGATATTGGCGCGGCGCGCCTGGAACGCCTCAAAATTGCTGCAAGACGAAATTTCCCGGTATGTGCCATAGCTTGGCAGCCACACCTCAATATCATACGTCTTCGCCGCGGAAAATCCAAGGTCTCCCGTGCATAAGGAGACAACGCGATACGGGAGCCCCAGCCGCTGCAAAATCGTTTCTGCCTGGCGCGTCAATTTTTCCAACTCGTCATATGAATGCTCCGGTTTTACGAACTTGACGAGCTCAACTTTATTGAATTGGTGCTGACGGATGAGCCCTCTCGTGTCGCGGCCGGCCGAACCGGCCTCGGCGCGGAAGCAGGCGCTGTACGCCGCATAGTAAAGCGGCAAGTCGTCGGCCGTTAAAATTTCGTCACGATGCAAGTTCGTCACCGGCACTTCCGCTGTCGGAATGAGAAAATAGTCTTCACTATCCAAGTGGAACACGTCCTCCGCAAATTTCGGCAGCTGCCCCGTTCCGGTCATGCTCGCCCGATTCACTATATATGGCGGCAACACCTCTTGATAGCCAAACTCATCAAGATGGACGTCGAGCATAAAGTTGATTAACGCCCGCTCAAGACGCGCTCCCAGTCCTTTGTAAAACACAAACCGGCTTCCCGTCACTTTAGCCGCCCGCTCAAAATCGAGCAAACCGAGTTGGTCGGCGATATCCCAATGCGGCTTCGGTTCGAAGGAAAAGGAAGGGGGCTCCCCCCATCTCCGCACCTCGACATTGTCCTCTTCCGACTGGCCGACCGGCACTGATTCATGCGGAATATTTGGAATCGATAACAACAGGGCGTTGAGTTCTTCTTCCAGTTGGCGAATGTGCTCGTCCATTTGCTTAATGCGGTCACCGACCTCACGCATTTCGGTGATCAACGATTCAGCGTCCTTTTTTTCGCGCTTTAGAGCCGCGATTTGCTGCGACACATCATTGCGTTTGCTTTTTAGTTCTTCCGCCTCAGCGATCAAACGGCGGCGTTCTCTGTCGAGCTGCTCAAACCGGTCGATGTTGGCCAAATCCCCGCCGCGCTGCATCAACTTTTCTTTCACTTCCTGAAATTGAGTGCGCAACACTTTCACATCCAACATTCGTGTTACCTCCTTATCCACCATTTATTATACTTGAACGCTCTCCCATCTATTTATACTCGAGCATTCGAAGCAAGCACCCCCACGCGGAATCGGAAATGCCCTCAGCCAGCCTGCGATTCTTTTGCATGTTCTTAACACGCAAGTCCTCCACACACCTCTTCGTTTTCGTGGATAGGGCGGGTGGACAACTTATGCAGGAAATCGTTCCGACAGTCGGCGATTTTTTTAGTTGATGAGCTTCGCTTATGTTGCGGTGGGATACAACCGAAAGCGGTAGACTCTATGCATCATCTTTCCTCCCACATACAAGAACGTGCGTTCTATACCCCTTCATTTTACACCTTCTGTTCTGTGGGAGCAAGAGAAAGAGTGATGGCAAATCCCGATTCATCCTCCGCTTACACTCACGCGTGGAAGTGGGGGGCTTCTCGGTTCAAGGATGATAAAAAGCTCCCGTCCCCAAAAGGGACGGGAGCGATCCCGCGGTGCCACCCTTATTGAAGGCATTCATGCCTTCCGCTTATGCCGGTAACGGCGGCTGCCGAAAACGCCTACTGACCGCTTCGGTGTTCAGCGTTTTGCTCGAGGATGGATTCACAAGCGCTTCCTGCCGGTTCGCACCACCCACCGGCTCTCTGAAAGGAAGGAGCCTGCTACTAGTTCCTCTCATCGCTTTCCCATGTATCAAAGGCTCGATACCGTTTTCGAATGCTTGACCATATTTAAGAAATATTGCATCAATCGATGGTCATCAGTCAGCTCAGGATGGAACGAGCAGCCGAGAAACTGACCTTGTCGGGCCGCGACAATGCGGTCGTTGTATGTCGCGAGGACATCGACCCCGTCGCCGACTTCAACAATGTGCGGCGCGCGGATAAAGACGCCGACAAACCCGTCGCCGACCCCTTTAATCGACAACTCAGCTTCAAAGCTTTCCCGCTGCCGCCCAAATGAGTTCCGCTCAACCGTAATATCCATCAAGCCTAAATGCGGCTCATCGTAGCCGACGATTCGTTTTGCCAGTAAAATCAGCCCGGCGCATGTCCCAAACATCGGTTTGCCATCAGCGGCGAATTGCTTCAGCGGCTCCATAAGCCCGTATCGATCAATGAGGCGTCGCATCGTCGTACTTTCGCCGCCCGGGAGCACGAGTCCATCAAGTTCAGCAAGCTGCTCCGGCTTTTTCACGACGACCGCTTCGGCGCCGCACGCTTCAATGGCGCGGACATGTTCTTGCACGGCCCCTTGCAATCCGAGTACACCTATTTTCATTGTTCTGTTGCTCCTTTACCCGGCTTACCAGCCGCGTTCTTGCATGCGATGCTCCGGCAACAATGTCGCGACATCGATGCCCCGCATCGCGCCGCCCAATCCTTTGGACAAGTGGGCGATCAGCTCATAGTCTTCGTAATGAGTCGTCGCCTCGACGATCGCACGGGCATATTTTTCCGGATTTTCTGATTTGAAAATGCCTGACCCGACAAAGACGCCATCTGCGCCCAAATGCATCATGAGCGCAGCGTCAGCTGGTGTCGCGACGCCGCCGGCAGCGAAGTTGACGACCGGGAGGCGGCCAAGCTGTTTAATTTCGCGCAACACTTCAACCGGAGCCCCGAGCTGTTTCGCCTCAGCGACAAGTTCGTCCTCGCTCATGCTGACGACTTTGCGGATTTGCGCGTTGACTTTGCGCATATGACGCACCGCTTCCACGATGTTGCCTGTCCCCGGTTCCCCTTTTGTCCGCAGCATCGATGCTCCCTCGGCAATACGGCGGGCGGCTTCCCCTAAGTCGCGGCATCCGCACACAAACGGAACCGTGAACTGGCGTTTATCAATATGAAATTCTTCATCGGCCGGCGTCAATACTTCGCTTTCATCAATATAATCGACACCGAGTGCCTCTAAGACACGCGCCTCGACGTAATGGCCGATGCGCACTTTCGCCATGACCGGAATCGACACGGCGTTCATGACTTCCTCCACGACTGTTGGATCAGCCATGCGCGCGACACCGCCGGCAGCACGAATGTCCGCCGGAACGCGCTCGAGCGCCATAACGGCGACAGCCCCTGCCGCCTCAGCAATCTTAGCCTGTTCTGCGTTGACGACGTCCATAATGACGCCGCCTTTTTGCATTTCCGCCATGCCGCGTTTGACGCGGTCCGTCCCTGTCAATGCCAATGTTGATTCCCCCTATTCCTATCCTTATGCTTTGGCATATACACAATAAGGATGATTCCACTGTTTTATTTTACCTCAATTTTTACAAAAATCACAATGGAAAAAAGCTCCCCCGACAGGGGAGTCGTTTTACAGCCAGCCTTTCACCGTTTTCGCAGTGCTTGTCCATAAGTCAGCAAACAGCCCGCCGATCGCACGCATGGAGAGCACAAACCAGTTTGCTTTTTCTACCTCGACGGTCGTAACAAGCGGCACACGGATATTTTTTTGCATATCCGGGGTTAAAAAGGCAAGGGAGTCATCCCCGTTGTATTCGAGTGTCATGTACCCGACCGTCTCTCCCTTTTTCAACGGGGCGGTCAACTTTCCTTCATTTGTCATCTTTTTCTTATCCAATACATATACCGGCTTATACTGCTTTTCCTCGCCATTTCTCACTAACAGCGATAGTTTTTTTGCTGTCGCGACGCGAACTTCTTTTTCTTTCCCTTTCACGACTGGAAGTGTCTTCTTTCCTTTCAGCTGATATCCCTTCGGATAAAGCGTTTCGAGCGAGTATTGATTAAATCCATAGTTAAATAGTTTTTCTGTCTCCTCGAATCGTGCCTCTTTTGTCGTTTTTCCGCTCGCATCTTTCGCGTTCATAACAACAGAAATGAGACGGACGCCGTTCCGTTTCGCCGTTCCGGTAAAGCAGTTGCCGGCAAATTCCGTATAACCGGTTTTTAATCCGTCTACCCCTTCATATCCGTACACAAGCCCTGGGAGCATCCAGTTCCAGTTGTCCATTTTTATTTCGTCTTCTGTTCCTCCCCGGAACATTTTACGCGGAATACTCGCCGTTTCCAACACCTCTGGATGGTCTTTCAGCAGGCGGTAGGCAAGGGTGGCCATGGCCCGCGCAGACATGACATTTTCCTCATCCGGGCTTGTCCCTTCCGGGTGAAATCCTTTTAAATCCCCGTTGCTTAATCCTGTCGCATTCACGAATTTATAATCTTTCAATCCGAGCTGTTTCGCCTTTTCATTCATCATGTTCACAAAATTTTTCTCCGAACCGGCGATGATTTCAGCAATCGCAACCGTTGCCCCGTTCGCTGAATAAATGGCCATCGCCTCATACAGCTCGCGAACGGTATATTGTCCGTCTTTGCGCAGCGGGACATTAGACAGCGCTCGGTCTTGCGACAACCGATACACGTAATCGCTTGGCGTATACGTTTGGTCCCATTTGACGCGCTTCGCTTTAATGGCGTCAAGGAGCAAGTATTCAGTCATCATTTTGGTCATACTGGCGATGCCGAGTACAGTATCGATATTTTTTTCATACAAAATTCTCCCCGTTTGCGCATCCACTAAAATGGCGGCATCCGCCCGAATGTCAAGCGGCGCGCTCTCCGCCTTCACCGTCTGTTGAAACGGCCATAACGTCAAACAAAGACAAACCGACAGCAGCCAAAAAAACCAGTTTCTTTTCCTCGTCTTCACGTCGACACCCTCCTTACACAACCGTTATTGTAACACAAGGGCAGCCAAAAAAATAGACGGGGGACATATCCCCGTCAAAGTTAGGCCGATTGGCGCAACCCCGCTTAAAATGCGGAATAGTTTGGCGCCTCTTTCGTAATTTGTACGTCGTGCGGATGGCTTTCACGGAGTCCTGCACCCGTCATGCGGATAAACTGCGTTTTCTCCCGCAATTCGTCCAAGTTTCGCGTCCCGCAGTAACCCATACCGGCACGCAGTCCACCGACGAGTTGATAAATCGTATCGGCGAGCGGCCCTTTGTATGGAACGCGTCCCTCGATGCCTTCCGGGACAAACTTTTTCCCTTCCTCTTGGAAATAGCGGTCCTTGCTGCCGCGCTCCATTGAAGCGACCGATCCCATGCCCCGGTACACTTTAAAGCGACGTCCTTGATAAATTTCCGTCTCACCCGGGCTTTCCGAGACGCCGGCGAGCAAGCTTCCAAGCATGACGGCGTGCGCTCCAGCCGCGATCGCCTTCACGATGTCGCCGGAGTACTTGATCCCACCGTCAGCGATAATCGGAACACCATGCTTGCGCGCCTCCGTCGCACAGTCATAGATAGCCGTAATTTGCGGCACCCCGACTCCGGCGACAACCCGCGTCGTGCAGATCGATCCCGGGCCGATCCCGACCTTAATAATGTTCGCACCCGCCTCAATCAAGTCGCGCGTCGCCTCAGCTGTCGCGACATTGCCTGCAATGATGTTCAAGTCCGGGTACTGGCGACGGATGTTGGCCACTGTCTCGAGAACACCTTTTGAATGCCCATGTGCCGTGTCGACGACAATGACGTCAACCCCCGCTTCAACAAGCTTTTTAACACGGAGCATCGTGTCCGCTGTCACCCCGACAGCCGCCCCAACGACAAGCCGCCCCTTCGCGTCCTTCGCCGAGTTCGGAAACTCAATCACCTTTTCAATGTCCTTAATCGTAATGAGCCCTTTTAACACTCCATTTTCGTCGACAAGCGGCAATTTTTCCACTTTGTGCTTTTGCAAAATTTTTTCCGCTTCTTCCAACGTGGTTCCTACCGGGGCTGTAATCAAGTTCTCCTTCGTCATTACCTCGGAAATTTTAATCGAGTAATCTTGAATAAAACGCAAATCGCGGTTCGTAATAATGCCGACAAGCTTTTGTTCCTCGGCATTGTTGACGATCGGCACACCTGAGATGCGATATTTGCTCATTAGGTGTTCTGCATCATACACTTGGTGATCGGGTGTTAAAAAGAACGGATCGGTGATAACACCGCGTTCCGAACGTTTCACCTTGTCAACTTGCTCTGCCTGCTGCTCAATCGACATATTTTTGTGAATAACACCAAAACCACCTTGCCGAGCCATCGAAATCGCCATTTCCGCCTCAGTGACCGTATCCATGCCAGCGCTAATAATCGGGATGTTCAACTGCAGTGTATCGCTTAGCTTCGTCGTGACATCAACATCGCGCGGCAGCACATCAGATTTTGCCGGAATGAGAAGAACATCGTCAAACGTCAATCCTTCCTTCGCGAATTTCGCTTCCCACATGTTTTCTCCCCCTTGTCCGGAAATATTATTAGTAGCTTAACAACTGGTTAAACTACTGTCAAGGAATCAAAGAAATGTCCAACTTTTCAGTTATTTGCCTACAATTCAGCCACAAGGGGGGTAAAAATGTTCGGAAATATTAATCGGGCGTTCAGCCTTTCTGTCTTCCGCTCCGCGGATACGGCCCAACATTTTCTGCAGCAATGCTACAGGCAGCAGCAACGCGATGACGCAGTCCAACGAAGTTATACAAACTGTTATCCGTTTTTGTATTATTTGGAACACGGGCAAAACTTTTATACCGTCGCCCAGCAGGCGCCGTTGTCGATCAAGCCGGTTCTTTTATTTTATGGAATGGTGCAGCTTTTAAAAGCCTGCCTGCTTACCGTCGACCCCGACTACCCGGAGTCGACATCCGTTTTGGCTCACGGGGTGTCGACGAGAAAGCGAAAAAAACAAGGCTATGAATTTTTAGATGACGAAGTCAAAATTCAAAAAAACGGTTTGTTCACACATTTTTCTGAAAAAATGTTTCATGTGAAACAAGAAGCCGGGGAAAAATTTCGCATGGGCACACTGTTGCAACGGATTTGCGAGTTGCACGAAACATTTTTTTCCTTAGACGGACGGAAAAAGCCATTATCTTTACCAATTGTACATACCGCTTCCCCCCCGGTCTTGGCCATTCCAAAAACCATTTTAGATCATTATCATATGTCTTTGCCCCGCTTTATCCAATATATCAGTGGAGAAGGGCAAGGAAGAAAACTTGTCTTTTTGAGGGAAGAAGGGGAATTTCTTTATTTTGAGACCGAGTCATCTCTGTCTTTCATTGGAGAGGGCCCATTTTTATTTCACCTTAACGGAACATACTATATCCCGACCAAGAAAGAGAAAATTTTTATGCTCCCGGAGATTCATGCCCATTACTTGTTGCTGTACAACCTAAGCATGATTTCCCGCTACGAGACCGAATGGTGGAGTGAGCTTCTTCACTCCTACTCGAGCAAGGCGTACATTTTTATCCTCCAATTCCTTTCGGTATCGGCGGAGAAAGTTCCGTTATTGTTGAACGAGTATTTAATGCAAAAATTTTTTTCCAAAACGAATGCATAAAAAACCCCCTGCTGTATATACAGCAGGGGGGATTCGCCTAGCAGCGACCTACTCTTGCAGGGGCGCTGGCCCCAACTACCATCGGCGCTGGAGGGCTTAACTTCCGTGTTCGGGATGGGAACGGGTGTTTCCCCTCCGCTATCACCACTAGGCCATATGAGGTTGTCAGGAATTCGTTCCCTGAAAACTAGATAACCGTTGTCGGAAGAAGCGGCGCTTGCGCTTTTCGATTGTCCAGCTCCGGCTCGCCGCCGCTCGCCTGCGCTTTTCACTGTCTAGTTCCGGCCGCCATCGGCTCGCGACGCTTCGGTCCTGCTGCGGCGGCGACACATTGCATACGCTCCTGTGATACCACCCACGCAGAACCAAGCTTTTGCTTGGTTCGAGCCTCCTCGCAGGCCCTCCAGCGCGTTTCGCCGATAAGCGGGCGGCCTCCACTTTTCTTGGTTAAGCCCTCGATCGATTAGTATCCGTCAGCTGCACGTGTCGCCACGCTTCCACCTCGGACCTATCGACCTCGTCATCTTCGAGGGATCTTACTCGCTTCACGCGATGGGAAATCTCATCTTGAGGGGGGCTTCACGCTTAGATGCTTTCAGCGCTTATCCCGTCCGCACATAGCTACCCAGCGGTGCCCCTGGCGGGACAACTGGTACACCAGCGGTGCGTCCATCCCGGTCCTCTCGTACTAAGGACAGCTCCTCGCAAATTTCCTGCGCCCACGACGGATAGGGACCGAACTGTCTCACGACGTTCTGAACCCAGCTCGCGTACCGCTTTAATGGGCGAACAGCCCAACCCTTGGGACCGACTACAGCCCCAGGATGCGATGAGCCGACATCGAGGTGCCAAACCTCCCCGTCGATGTGGACTCTTGGGGGAGATCAGCCTGTTATCCCCGGGGTAGCTTTTATCCGTTGAGCGATGGCCCTTCCATGCGGAACCACCGGATCACTAAGCCCGACTTTCGTCCCTGCTCGACCTGTCCGTCTCGCAGTCAAGCTCCCTTGTGCCTTTGCACTCTCCGAATGATTTCCAACCATTCTGAGGGAACCTTTGGGCGCCTCCGTTACCTTTTGGGAGGCGACCGCCCCAGTCAAACTGCCCACCTGACACTGTCTCCCACCCCGATAAGGGGTGCGGGTTAGAATTTCAATACCGCCAGGGTGGTATCCCACCGCCGCCTCCACCGAAGCTGGCGCTCCGGCTTCTCTGGCTCCCACCTATCCTGTACAAGCGATACCAAAATTCCATATCAGGCTGCAGTAAAGCTCCACGGGGTCTTTCCGTCCTGTCGCGGGTAACCTGCATCTTCACAGGTAATATAATTTCACCGGGTCTCTCGTTGAGACAGTGCCCAAGTCGTTACACCTTTCGTGCGGGTCGGAACTTACCCGACAAGGAATTTCGCTACCTTAGGACCGTTATAGTTACGGCCGCCGTTTACTGGGGCTTCGGTTCGCACCTTCGCTTGCGCTAAGCGCTCCCCTTAACCTTCCAGCACCGGGCAGGTGTCAGCCCCTATACGTCGCCTTTCGGCTTCGCAGAGACCTGTGTTTTTGATAAACAGTCGCTTGGGCCTTTTCACTGCGGCTCGTTCGGGCTCGTCACCCAAACGAGCACCCCTTCTCCCGAAGTTACGGGGTCATTTTGCCGAGTTCCTTAACGAGAGTTCTCCCGCGCGCCTTAGGATTCTCTCCTCGCCTACCTGTGTCGGTTTGCGGTACGGGCACCTCTTCCCTCGCTAGAGGCTTTTCTTGGCAGTGTGAAATCGGGGACTTCCGGATGACTCCGTCGCCGTCACCGCTTGGCCTTTTTGATCCGCGGATTTGCCTACGGATCAGCCTTGCGGCTTGGACAGGCTCTTCCAACCGCCTGCTCGCCCTATCCTCCTGCGTCCCCCCCATTGCTCAAACGGGAAGGAGGTGGTACAGGAATCTCCACCTGTTGTCCATCACCTACGCCTTTCGGCCTCGGCTTAGGTCCCGACTAACCCTGAGCGGACGAACCTTCCTCAGGAACCCTTAGGCTTTCGGCGCAGAGGATTCTCACCTCTGTTTTCGCTACTCATACCGGCATTCTCACTTCTAAGCGCTCCACCAGTCCTTCCGGTCTGGCTTCTGTGCCCTTAGAACGCTCCCCTACCGATGACCAACGGTCATCCCGCAGCTTCGGCGGCACGTTTAGCCCCGGTACATTTTCGGCGCAGAGTCACTCGACCAGTGAGCTATTACGCACTCTTTAAATGGTGGCTGCTTCTAAGCCAACATCCTGGTTGTCTGGGCAACTCCACATCCTTTTCCACTGAACGTGCACTTCGGGGCCTTAGCTGGCGATCTGGGCTGTTTCCCTCTTGACCACGGATCTTATCACTCGCAGTCTGACTCCCAAGGATAAGTCATTGGCATTCGGAGTTTGACTGGGTTCGGTAACCCGATGAGGACCCCTAGCCCAATCAGTGCTCTACCTCCAAGACTCTCACCTTGAGGCTAGCCCTAAAGCTATTTCGGGGAGAACCAGCTATCTCCAAGTTCGATTGGCATTTCACCCCTACCCACACCTCATCCCCGCACTTTTCAACGTGCGTGGGTTCGGGCCTCCAGCCGGTGTTACCCGGCCTTCACCCTGGACATGGGTAGATCACCTGGTTTCGGGTCGACGACGACGTACTCATACGCCCTGTTCAAACTCGCTTTCGCTGCGGCTCCGCCTGTTCGGCTTAACCTCGCACGCCATCGTCACTCGCCGGTTCATTCTACAAAAGGCACGCCATCACCCTTTAACGGGCTCTGACTACTTGTAGGCACACGGTTTCAGGTTCTCTTTCACTCCCCTTCCGGGGTGCTTTTCACCTTTCCCTCACGGTACTGGTGCACTATCGGTCACTAGGGAGTATTTAGCCTTGGGAGATGGTCCTCCCTGCTTCCGACGGGATTTCCCGTGTCCCGCCGTACTCAGGAGCCGCCCGGGAGGGAACGAAGTTTCGACTACAGGGCTGTCACCTTCTCTGGCCGGCCGTTCCAGACCGGTTCGTCTACCCCGTTCCTTTCTCACTCCCATCTGGGCGGTCCTACAACCCCAAGAGGCACGCCTCTTGGTTTGGGCTGTTCCCGTTTCGCTCGCCGCTACTCAGGGAATCGCGTTTGCTTTCTTCTCCTCCGGGTACTAAGATGTTTCAGTTCCCCGGGTGTGCCCTCCATGCCCTATGGATTCAGGCATGGATCCTGCCCCATTACGGGCAGGGGGTTCCCCCATTCGGACATCTCCGGATCGACGCTTGCTTACAGCTCCCCGGAGCGTTTCGGCGTTTGCCCCGTCCTTCATCGGCTCCTAGTGCCAAGGCATCCACCGTGCGCCCTTTCTAGCTTAACCTACAGCGCTTCTCGGCTTCTTCCTACACTGTGTCTAGCGTCGGCGCCTGGCTCTCTTCTGCCAAATAACCTTCCCCCTCGGGGTGCAAGCACCCCTACGGGTGAAGAACATTTGGCTTCAAGAGCCAATCTCGGCGCCTCCGCTTTTCCGGTTATCTAGTTTTCAAGGAACGAAAGGTTGTTTTGAAATGGTGGAGCCTATCGGGATCGAACCGATGACCTCCTGCGTGCAAAGCAGGCGCTCTCCCAGCTGAGCTAAGGCCCCACAAGGCAGAATGGGCCTAAGTGGACTTGAACCACCGACCTCACGCTTATCAGGCGTGCGCTCTGACCAGCTGAGCTATAGGCCCATGGAGGGAAAGTTCCCTCAAAACTAAACAAAACGACAAGCGTCATTATAATCAAACCGAAAGGTTTTGTCAATATGTCCTTAGAAAGGAGGTGATCCAGCCGCACCTTCCGGTACGGCTACCTTGTTACGACTTCACCCCAATCACTTGCCCCACCTTCGGCGGCTGGCTCCCTTGCGGGTTACCTCACCGACTTCGGGTGTTGCAAGCTCTCGTGGTGTGACGGGCGGTGTGTACAAGGCCCGGGAACGTATTCACCGCGGCATGCTGATCCGCGATTACTAGCGATTCCGGCTTCATGCAGGCGAGTTGCAGCCTGCAATCCGAACTGAGAGCGGCTTTTTGGGATTCGCTCCCCCTCGCGGGTTCGCAGCCCTTTGTACCGCCCATTGTAGCACGTGTGTAGCCCAGGTCATAAGGGGCATGATGATTTGACGTCATCCCCACCTTCCTCCGACTTTTAGCCGGCAGTCCCTCTAGAGTGCCCACCTGAATGCTGGCAACTAGAGGCAAGGGTTGCGCTCGTTGCGGGACTTAACCCAACATCTCACGACACGAGCTGACGACAACCATGCACCACCTGTCACCCTGTCCCCCCCGAAGGGGGAACGCCCAATCTCTTGGGTTGTCAGGGGATGTCAAGACCTGGTAAGGTTCTTCGCGTTGCTTCGAATTAAACCACATGCTCCACCGCTTGTGCGGGCCCCCGTCAATTCCTTTGAGTTTCAGCCTTGCGGCCGTACTCCCCAGGCGGAGTGCTTATCGCGTTAGCTGCAGCACTAAAGGGTGTGACCCCTCTAACACTTAGCACTCATCGTTTACGGCGTGGACTACCAGGGTATCTAATCCTGTTTGCTCCCCACGCTTTCGCGCCTCAGCGTCAGTTACAGGCCAGAGAGCCGCCTTCGCCACTGGTGTTCCTCCACATCTCTACGCATTTCACCGCTACACGTGGAATTCCGCTCCCCTCTCCTGCACTCAAGTCCCCCAGTTTCCAATGACCCTCCACGGTTGAGCCGTGGGCTTTCACATCAGACTTAAGGAACCGCCTGCGCGCGCTTTACGCCCAATAATTCCGGACAACGCTCGCCCCCTACGTATTACCGCGGCTGCTGGCACGTAGTTAGCCGGGGCTTTCTCGTGAGGTACCGTCACCGCGCCGCCTTGTTCAAACGGCGCTCCTTCGTCCCTCACAACAGAGCTTTACGACCCGAAGGCCTTCTTCGCTCACGCGGCGTCGCTCCGTCAGACTTTCGTCCATTGCGGAAGATTCCCTACTGCTGCCTCCCGTAGGAGTCTGGGCCGTGTCTCAGTCCCAGTGTGGCCGGTCACCCTCTCAGGCCGGCTACGCATCGTCGCCTTGGTGAGCCGTTACCTCACCAACTAGCTAATGCGCCGCGGGCCCATCCGCAAGTGACAGCCAAAGGCCGCCTTTCAACCGAAGATCATGCGGTCTTCGGTGTTATCCGGTATTAGCTCCGGTTTCCCGGAGTTATCCCGGTCTTGCGGGCAGGTTGCCCACGTGTTACTCACCCGTCCGCCGCTGACCGAATCAAGGCAAGCCCTGATCCGGTCCGCTCGACTTGCATGTATTAGGCACGCCGCCAGCGTTCGTCCTGAGCCAGGATCAAACTCTCCAAAAGAAAGTTGATTGGCTAATCCAGCTTTGGCCCGCCGCCCGGGGTCAAACAACCTTCGCCTCCGGAATGTAAACATCCCTGCAGGCGAAAAGCATTTGCCCATCGCGATCGCCAGAATGGCGATATTTCACCGCCATCCGCAGGATGCAGGTTGCTTTTAGGCGGAATATCGGACCTCAGCTTTTCTTCATGACGCTTGCGTTTTGTTTAGTTTTCAAGGAGCTTGATTACTGTCAATGTTGACAGCTATTAAATAATAACTTATGGGCAACAAAAAGTCAATAGTTTTTTTATTTTGTTGTCGTCACAAACAAAATTGGTTGAGGTGAGATAAAACAAAAAGCGGTAGGCTCTATGCATGATCTTTCCTCTCACGTACAGGAACATGTTTTCTATATCATCCGTTTTACATCTTCTATTCTGTGGAAGCAAGAGGAAAAATGACGGCAAACCCTGATTCATCCCTACTGACACCCACGAGTGGAAGTGTGGTTCTTCTTGCTTCAGGATGATAAAATTTCCTCGATGTATAGGTCACGCTGTTCGACTAGTGAAAGCAATTGTCCAGTTTCCGTCACCTTGACGATCGGCCTTGCCGGTTCATCAGGATGGATAAATACGACCTCAGCCGTTTCGCCATTTGATAGTTTGACAATGGTTCCCGTTTGTAAGCTAGCGAGATGGTTCGAAAGCAAGGCGACTGCCTCTGCATTTAGTCTGCCAAATTGCTCCCGCTGCATTGCCTCAATAGCCCGAAAGGGAGACTGCTTATGGCGGTATAGACGTTCTGAAGTCATTGCGTAGTACACGTCAGCGACCGCAATGAGCTGGCTGTATGGGTGAATTTTTTCTGCTTTAACTCGTAACGGGTAGCCGCTGCCGTCATTCCGTTCGTGATGTTGCAGCACAGCTAACTTTGCTCCTTGACTCAATGCCGCAATTTTTTGCACCATTTGGTAACCAAAAATAGGATGCTGTTCTATTTGACGAAATTCCGCCTCAGTGAGTGCCGAAGGTTTCAGCAAAATTTGACTGCTTATTTTGGCCATGCCACAGTCAGCTAAAATGCCAGCGAGCACAATTTGATGGCATTCACCTTGGCCGTAGCCGAAATGCGCAGCTAAAAAACCGGCGAGCAACCCGACACTGACAGCGTGGTGATATAAATATTCTTCCTTTGTCGTATAATGGTGAAGCATAAGCAATTCCCGTTTATGCTTTATCATTTCATTGAAAAGAGGAATGGCGATTTCTCTTATTTCACCGATGTCGATTGGCAAGCCGGATTGCCATGATTGGAACGCCTTTTTATAATGTTGGACTGCTTCTAAATACAACATGATCGGTCGTTCGTCAGGTTCCATTGAGAGGGAGCCGTCCGCAAGGAATGGCTCACCGTTGGCTAGCACCGGTTCGATTTCCACTTCGTCAATGAGAAACTTGCTAAGCACGTGCAACAGTGTCTCATTGATGATAGCATTTTTCGGCACAATCGGTTTTTTAGTTTTACCAAGCACATCTTCAGCAAGCACACAGCCTTCACGAAGCTGGGCCAAATTCACGCGCACCATCAGTTATGTCCTCCTTATCTCGATCATTTACCTTTTTCTGATCGAAGACACCCATTTCCATTTTGCGCAAAGCTCTCTTCTGAAAATGAGCGAATAGAACAGAAGTTGTGACAGAGAGGCCGTAACACAGAAAATATGTAAGTACCATTCACCTTGCGCAACCCGAGGGGATAGAAACCAAGTGAAAGAAAGGGAGACACCAAAACGAATATTTCAACAAATTATCTTGCAGAGAACTCGCGCGATAAATATCCCCTTCCGTAGGAACTGCGGGAATGGTTTGCTTCATAACCGGCGGTTACACCGATATTCTTCGGAATCCGTGCTCCCTTATTTCATTACACATTCGGCAGCGATAGTTCAATTTTATCGTAACATAAATTTACCTGTAGGGGCAGTGCTGCCGCTGACAAAAAAAGACGCTCCGCACCTTTGTGGACGGAACGTCATAATGACTAAGCGGAATGATCTTCCTCTTCCTCCTTTTCTTCTTCAGGTACTTTTGCCACGGTAGCGACGCATTCGTGCTCGTCTTCACCGGAGAGACGAATGAGTTTAACACCTTGGGCGATTCTCCCTGTTCGGGAAATATCGCTGACCGCGATGCGAATGAGCACGCCGCCGGTCGTAATAACCATTAAGTCTTCATTGCCGACGACCGTTGTCACTGCGACGACAGAGCCGTTTTTTCCTGTAACGTTGCACGTTTTCAATCCTTTACCACCGCGGCTTTGCACTCGATATTCCGAAGCAGGGGTGCGCTTGCCGAATCCTTTTTTCGTGACGACAAGCACGTCGTGGTGATCTTCTAAAATCTCCATGCCGACGACTTCATCATCGTCGTCAATCGTGATCGCCTTGACTCCAGTTGCACTGCGTCCCATCGTTCGCACGTCGGTTTCCGGAAAGCGGATGAGCATCCCGTTTTTCGTGCCAATAATCAAATGTTTTTTACCGTCCGTCAGTCTGACGGAAATCAGCTCATCCCCTTCGCGCAAATGAATGGCAATTAACCCGTTGTTGCGAATATGGGCGAAGGAGGAAAGCGGGGAACGCTTGGCAATCCCTTGTTTTGTCGCAAACACAAGGTAACGTTCATCATCAAATGTTTCAATTGGGATCATGGCATTGATCCACTCATCTTTATCAAGCTCAAGCAAGTTAATGATCGGCAGGCCCTTGGCCGTTCGGCCGAACTCCGGAATTTCGTAACCTTTCGCCTGATATACTTTCCCTTTGTTTGTGAAAAATAGCACGGTGTCATGGGTCGATGTAATGAGCAAATGTTCGACAAAATCATCTTCCGCCGTGTGCATTCCTTGCACGCCCCGGCCGCCGCGCTTTTGACTCCGGTATGTCGATAAAGGCAGGCGCTTAATATAGCCTTTGTGAGTGAGCGTAACTACAATATGCTCATGCGGGATCAAGTCTTCGTCGTCGAGCTGTTCGACGGCCCCAACAATGATTTCCGTACGCCGCTCATCGTTGAACCGCTCTTTCACTTCGCTAAGTTCGTCGCGAATAATTTGCAACACTTTCTCTTCGTCGGCTAACACCGCTCTCAGCTCAGCAATAAGACGGACAAGGTCTTGGTACTCTTGTTCGATTTTTTCCCGTTCAAGGCCGGTCAGCCGCTGCAGACGCATATCCAAAATCGCTTGCGCCTGCCGCTCGCTGAGCGAAAACCGCTCCATCAACCCTTCACGCGCTGCCTCCGTCGTCCGCGAACGGCGAATGAGGTCGATCACTTCATCTAAGTGATCAAGAGCAATGCGTAAACCTTCCAATATATGGGCACGCGCTTCTGCCTTTTTAAGTTCGAATGCTGTCCGCCGGCGGATCACGGTTTTTTGATGGGTTAAATAATGTTCTAGGCACTCTTTTAAGTTCAACACTTTCGGCTCGCCGTCGACTAGGGCGAGCATATTAATTCCGAAATTTGTTTGCAAGGCGGTATGTTTGTATAAGTTGTTTAACACGACTTTCGCATTCGCGTCGCGCCGCACTTCAATGACGATGCGCATCCCGCTCCGATCCGACTCATCGCGTAAATCGGTGATGCCATCGATTTTTCTTTCACGTACGAGTTCAGCAATCCGTTCAATCAGCTTTGCCTTGTTCACTTGGTAGGGGAGCTCGCTCACAATAATCGTTTCTTTGCCGTTGGCGTGCTGTTCAATTTCAGCTTTGGCACGCAACGTAATCGAGCCGCGGCCGGTTTCATACGCCTTGCGGATGCCGCTGCGGCCGATGATTTGTCCGGCTGTCGGGAAATCCGGACCTGGAATGTATTCCATCAAGTCGGCAACGGTCATCTCCGGGTTTCGGCTTAACGCCAACAGCGCATCGATGACCTCGCCAAGCTGATGAGGCGGGATGTTCGTCGCCATTCCGACCGCAATGCCCGACGAGCCGTTGACAAGCAAGTTCGGAAACCGCGACGGCAGCACGACCGGCTCTTTTTCCGATCCGTCATAGTTGTCCTGGTAGTCGATCGTGTCTTTATTGATGTCGCGCAGCAGCTCCATTGCGATTTTCGACATGCGCGCTTCTGTGTAACGCATGGCGGCGGCCGCATCGCCGTCGATCGACCCGAAGTTGCCATGCCCGTCGACGAGCATGTACCGATAGTTGAAGTCTTGCGCCATGCGCACCATTGTATCATACACGGCGGCGTCGCCGTGCGGGTGGTATTTCCCGATCACTTCGCCGACAATGCGGGCTGATTTTTTATACGGTTTATCGGCGGTCATGCCGAGGTCATGCATGGCGTATAAAATGCGCCGGTGCACCGGTTTCAGCCCGTCGCGCACGTCCGGCAAGGCGCGCGAAACGATGACGCTCATTGCGTAATCAAGGAACGACGAGCGCATTTCCTGGCTGATGTTGACTTCGCGAATGCGCGATTGTTCATGTTCTGCCATTCATATAAACCTCCCTTTTGAGCCTTCTTCGGCCCGGTCTGCCTTTACAGGGAGCAGACATAGGCGGACGGCGGGCGCCGCTTCGTTTGCGCGCCGGTTGGCCCCGCCGGCAAAAAGAAGCGGGGAGGGCGGTCCCATCCCTCTCTTTTCATCCTAAATATCCAAATTTTTCACATAACGGGCGTTTTCTTCAATAAATTGGCGTCGTGGCTCAACTTTGTCGCCCATTAAAATTTCAAACGTTTCATCTGCGTCAATGGCGTCTTGCAAGCTGACTTGAAGCAATGTTCGCTTTTCCGGGTTCATCGTCGTCTCCCAAAGTTGTTCCGGGTTCATTTCACCTAACCCTTTGTAGCGCTGAATTGTCGGCTTCGGTTGTTCCGGCAGCTCGGCCAGAATTTTTTCGAGTTGGCGGTCGTTGTAAGCGTAGCGCACTTGTTTTCCTTGTTCGATTTTATACAGGGGCGGCTGGGCGATATACACATAGCCGTGCTCGATAAATTCGCGCATGTAGCGATAAAAGAATGTCAAAAGGAGCGTGCGGATATGAGCGCCGTCGACGTCCGCATCGGTCATGATGATGACTTTATGATAACGCGCCTTTGAGATGTCGAACTCTTCGCCAATGCCGGTGCCAAGAGCGGTAATGATCGCCCGCACTTCGTTGTTGGACAAGATTTTGTCGATTCTTGCCTTCTCGACGTTGAGAATTTTCCCGCGCAGCGGCAAAATCGCCTGGAAATGACGGTCGCGCCCTTGTTTCGCTGAACCGCCCGCCGAATCCCCCTCAACGATATACAGCTCGCTGATCGACGGATCTCTTGACGAGCAGTCGGCGAGTTTGCCCGGCAAATTGGAGACTTCAAGCGCGCTTTTGCGCCGCGTTAATTCACGCGCCTTTTTGGCCGCCAACCGGGCGCGGGCGGCCATCAGGCCTTTATCGACAATTTTCCGGGCAACGGCTGGGTGTTCGAGTAAAAACGTCTCGAACTGCTCGGAGAAGACAGCGTCTGTCACCGTACGCGCATCGCTGTTGCCGAGTTTTGTTTTCGTCTGTCCCTCAAACTGTGGAGACGGGTGCTTGACCGACACAATGGCCGTCAGTCCTTCGCGCACGTCCTCGCCGGTCAAATTGGCATCGTTGTCTTTAAAAATTTGCTGTTTGCGCGCATAGTCGTTGATGATGCGCGTCAGCGCCATTTTAAAACCGGACTCATGCATGCCCCCTTCATACGTATGAATGTTGTTGACGAACGAATAAATGTTGCTCGTATAGCCGTCATTGTATTGCAAAGCGATTTCAACGGCGATGCCGTCGCGTTCCCCGGCGATATAAATCGGCTCTTCATGCAGCACTTCCCTTGTCCGGTTTAAATGGCGGACATAGGAGCGAATGCCCCCTTCGTAAAAATACTCATTTTTCCGGTTGTCGGTTCGTTCATCCGCAAGAATAATTTTCAAGCCGCGGTTTAAAAAGGCAAGTTCGCGCAGCCGAGTGGCCAGTGTTTCATAGTCAAACTCGGTCGTTTCCGTAAAAATTTCCGGGTCCGGCTTGAAGCGGGTGGTCGTCCCGGTTCGGTCGGTCTCCCCAACGATTTGCAAGTCAGTCCGGGGTTCGCCCCGTTCATACTTTTGGTAGTAGATTTTCCCGCCACGATACACATAAACTTCGAGCCATTCCGATAAGGCGTTCACAACCGAAGCGCCGACACCATGCAAGCCGCCGGACACTTTATAGCCCCCTCCGCCGAACTTTCCACCGGCGTGAAGGACCGTCATAATGACCTCAACGGCCGGACGTCCGGTCGCCTCGTGCACGTCAACTGGAATGCCGCGTCCGTTGTCAGCGACAGTGATGCTGCCATCTTTTCCGATCGTCACATGAATTTCCGTGCAATGGCCGGCCAATGCCTCATCGATGCTGTTATCGACGATTTCCCAAACGAGATGGTGCAACCCTTTTGGTCCTGTCGAGCCGATGTACATTCCCGGGCGTTTTCGAACCGCCTCAAGTCCCTCAAGCACTTGTATTTGACTCGCATCATACGCCTGCTCAACCCGTTGTTCCATTGTCATGCCATATCACCTACGCTTTCTTTGCAAACGTTCAACGTTTCGCAATCAAGAAGAGGCGGTTACCGAACCAGAGTAAACCCGATAGATGGCCGCTTCTTGAATGATGTCGTGCTTAATGCCGTCGATGCTTGTTGTAGTGACAAAAGTTTGCACTTTTTTCCGGATCGCATCAAGGAGGTGGGTTTGCCGAAAGTCGTCAAGTTCCGACAACACATCATCGAGCAATAAAATGGGGTAATCGCCTAACTCAGAAAAGATGAGCTCAATTTCCGCCAGTTTGACCGCCAGCGCTGTTGTGCGCTGCTGCCCTTGGGAGCCGAAAGTTTGCACGTTTTTACCATTGACAATAAACGCAATATCGTCACGGTGTGGGCCGACAAGCGTCGTCCCCCTCTGAATTTCCCGCTCCCTCATGGCGGCAAACGTTTCGCTGTATGCCTCTACTATTCTCGACAATTCTGCCTTTTCTGATACATCGACCGATGGTTCATACCGAATGTGAAGCCGTTCGGCGCCACGGCTGATTTCATGGTGGATCGGCATCGCCCATTGCTCGAGCAACGACAAAAACTGGCGGCGCCGCAAGGTGATTTTTGCCGCCAGCACCATGAGCTGCTCGGTTAATACATCGAGCACCGCCTCGTCGCTTCGCTCGCGTGCCTGCATCATTTTTAAGTAATGGTTGCGCTGCTGCAACAGTTTCTGGTATTGGCTCAAATCATGTATATAAACGGGCGATACTTGCCCGATTTCCATATCGACAAACCGGCGCCGTACTTGCGGGCTTCCTTTGACTAAATTCAAGTCCTCAGGAGCAAACATGACAACGTTCAAATGGCCGACATACTGACTGAGCCGCTGCTGTTCAATATGGTTGCATCTTGCCTTTTTTCCTTTCTTGGAGATCGTCAGTTCAAGCGCTAAAGAACCGCTTCGTTTTTCCGCTCTTCCCTCTATTTTAGCATATTCTTCATTCCAACGGATAAGGTCTTTATCGTTGGCGGTACGGTGCGATTTTGCCATCGCCAGGACGTAAATGGCCTCCATCATGTTCGTCTTCCCTTGAGCGTTTTCCCCTAAGATAATGTTTACGCCCTGTTCAAAGCTTAACGTTTCATGTCCATAATTGCGGTAGTTCGTTAACGTTAAGTCAGTCAGAAACACCTGGCCTTCACCTACTCCGTCTGCATGACGATAAACGTGCCGATCTGTTCAATATCGACCCGGTCGCCGTCTTTCAGCTTCCGTCCGCGCCGGTTCTCTTTTTCGCCGTTGACAAACACGTTGTACTCTTGCAAAAACCATTTGGCTGCGCCGCCCGTTTCAATCAAATTCATAAGCTTTAACAGCTGACCTAGTGTGATCGTTTCCGTTGTAATCGTTACCTTTTGTTCCATCCGCTCATCGCTCGCTTTCCTTCAAATTGCCTATTCTTTTATTTTACCGAAAAACTCTTTCACTCGCAAAGAAAGCCGATGAAGAGGATGGGAAGCAAACGTTCCGGTCCTCCTCATCGGGCATGGAAAGAGCAACGCCCAAGACAGCGCGGATGTGATGCATCTACAGACGGTTTTGTTTTGACGACAGAAACATCAATACGTTCTTACCGGCAAAATAAGTTGAAGCATTGAATCCGTATGAAGCGGGCGCAACAAGAACGGCCGCATCGCCCCTGTGAAACTGATTTGAATATCGTTGCCATCAAGCGCTCGCAGCGCATCCATCATGTATTTTGCGCTGAAGGAAATGTTTAATTCCTCGCCTTCGATCGACTCGGTCTTCAGCTGCTCGGTTACTTTTCCGATCTCCGGAGAAATGGAGGAAATTTCGAGCACCCCACCTGGGAGCGTCGTCAACTTCACGACATTGTTTCTTCCTTCCCTTGCAAGCAAGGACGCCCGATCGATCGCCTGCAAAAATTCCTTCGCATTGACGACCATGTTTGTTTTGCTGTCGGTTGGGATCAAACGGGCTGTCTCCGGATAATTTCCGTCAAGCAGCCGGGAAAAGAACAAAATATGTTCGGCCTTAAACAATACTTGATTAGCTGTGATAACGATGTCGACCGGAGCGCTGCCATCATCCAAAATTTTGCTCAACTCATTGAGACTTTTCCCAGGGATCACAACATTATACGAAACGGCGTTTTCCGCTTCAATTCTCACTTTACGCATCGCCAAACGATGACTATCTGTCGCCGTACAAACCAATTCGCCGTTTTCAACTTTCCAGTTGACACCTGTCAAGATCGGGCGCGTTTCCGATGTTGACACAGCAAACACTGTCTGCCGGACGACCGTTTTCAATAAATCAGCCGGAATTTGAAACACGTTTTCCTCTTCAATTTCCGGCAAACGTGGATATTCATCAGCGTTTAAGCCGTTGAGCCGAAATTCCGAATGGCCTGAGCGGATGACAGTCAGAAAGTTGTCTTCGGTTTCGATTTCGACCGTTTGTTGAGGGAGCTTTTTAACGATTTCGGCAAAAAAGCGCGCTTGCAGCACGATGCTTCCCGGCCTTTTTACGTCAACGAGCAGCCGTCCTTCCTTTTCAAGCGGAATAAACGACTCGATCGAAATGTCAGAGTCGCTCCCGGTTAACGTCACTCCAAGGGCGGTCGCCGTCAGTTTCATCCCTGTTAAAATCGGAATCGTCGTTCTTGTCGATACAGCTTTCATGACGTCTTGGACGCTTTTGGCCAGCGCTTCGCGGTCAATCGAAATGTTCACTTGTCGTTCCTCCCCGTTTAGTTGATGTCGGAAAATAAATTATAAAAATATAAAAAGAAAAATCATAGTAATAGTCGTATGGCTTGTTAGTATGTGGATAAATCAAAAAAGCGAAGCAAGCACAGCCTGTCCACATGTGGATAAGCTGTGCATAAAACAGCGATGTTTATTCACAGTTGCTTCAACTTTTCTTGAATTTCCTTTAAATGTTTTTGCAGCTGCGTGTCGGTTTGCAAAAGCTTTGATATTTTCTCATGGGCATGAATGACTGTCGTATGATCGCGGCCGCCAAATTCGTCGCCGATTTTCGGCAGCGAACAGTCGGTCAGCTCACGGGAGAGATACATGGCGATTTGCCGGGGGAACGCGACCGATTTTGTCCGTTTTTTCGCTTTAAAATCTTCGAGTTTAATATTGAAATGCTGCCCAACAACGCGCTGAATGTCCTGGATCGTAATGACTTTCGGCTTGGCGCTCGGAATGATATCTTTCAATGCTTCCGCTGCCAAGTCGGCGGTGATTTCTTTATTGATGAGCGATGAGTAGGCGACGACACGGATAAGAGCGCCTTCGAGTTCACGGATGTTTGAATCAATTTGATTGGCGATATAAAGCATGACTTCGTTCGGAATGTCAAATCCCTCAGCCTTCGCCTTTTTGCGGAGAATGGCAATCCGCGTTTCTAAATCAGGCGGCGTGATATCCGTGATCAGCCCCCATTCAAAGCGAGAGCGCAGGCGATCTTCAAGCGTTGGAATTTCCTTTGGCGGCCGGTCGCTTGAGATAACGATCTGCTTGCTTTCCTCATGCAGCGTGTTAAACGTATGGAAAAACTCCTCTTGTGTTTGTTCTTTGCCGGCCAGAAATTGAATATCGTCAATAAGCAGAACATCGACATTCCGGTACTTATTGCGAAAGTCGTCAGGGCGATTGTCGCGGATGGCGTTAATAAACTCGTTTGTAAATTTTTCCGAAGACAAATAGACGACTTTCGCGGACGGGTTATGTTCGATTACGTAGTGGCCGATCGCGTGCATTAAGTGCGTTTTTCCGAGCCCGACTCCGCCGTAGATGAAGAGGGGATTGTACGCCTTAGCCGGAGCCTCAGCGACCGCGAGCGACGCGGCGTGCGCAAACCGGTTGCCAGAGCCGATGACAAACGTATCGAACGTATATTTCGGATTTAACATGCTTTGCGGAAAATCATTCGCCTCTTCGTACGGTTTCCGTTGTTTTTTCGCAGACGACTGAAATTCCAACTCTTCGTCCGCTTGGTTTGGCGGAATGATAAATTTAACCGCCAACTCTTCACCGGTAATCGCGTAAATCGTTTCCGCAATTAAATGGGAATAGCGGGAATCAAGCCAGTCTCTAGCAAACTCGTTTGGGGCTACGATGACGAGTGTGTCACCTCGTAAAGAGTGGGCTTTCGTCGATTTGAGCCAAGTTTCAAAGCTCGGTTTGCTAATTTTCCGTTCGATTTCCCCGAGCACGCGATCCCATAAGTCATGGATATTTTCCACCCGTTGCCCCTCCCTTATTCAGAGGATAATGGTTCGTTATCAAAAAAAATAATTTGTGGAAAAGTATATTAAGGAAAAAAGGCGG